>NZ_JAVAYA010000010.1:0-168530 GCF_041954855.1 Agrobacterium sp. LR_9 | reverse complement strand
AATCAACACCGTGCGCCATGTCCACCAAATTTAAACCGGACAGCAGTGGATCAAGCCCCGGGGTGACGGGGTGCGGATGTTGCGGCTTTGCCGAACGAGGCCGTTTCATAGGGCTTTGCAACCCCTGAGGCCTGCCATCATCAGCCGGTTTAGGCGCCTGTCCGAAACCCTCAAAGCATTTGACTTGTGTCAAGGCCACAAGACACCTTGACGTCTAGACATCACCTGAACCCGATCTATCCCCTCTTAAATAGGAGAAATGTCGGGTGCGAATACTAAACGCAATGGTGGGTGGCTTCTTCGGTTTCATCGTATTAGGGTTGAAATTCGAAGGGTTCATGGGGAAAACGGATGTCTAAAAAAGGCTTGCTCGTTGGTCTGGTGATTCTGGTTCTTGCCGGTGTCGCCTATTTCTCCTGGTCAAAGCTGAAGGGTGAGGGACTTCCCGCCGGTTTCGTGGCCAGCAACGGCCGTATCGAGGCCGTCGAGATCGATATTTCCACCAAGACCGCCGGTCGCCTTCAGGACATCATGGTGCGTGAAGGCGATTTCGTGAAGGCCGGGCAGGTGCTTGCCCAAATGGATACGGCGCAACTGGAGGCGAGGAAACGTCAGGCGGAAGCACAGTTTCGCCGTGCGAAAATAGCAATCGATACGGCCCACAGCCTTGTCGCCCAGCGGGAGGCGGAAAAGACCTCGGCACTGGCAGTGGTGGAACAGCGCAAGGCCCAGCTCGATTCCGCCTCCAAGACCTATGCGCGCTCGAAACAGCTGCTGACCGGCAACGCCGTCTCGCAGCAGATTGTCGATGACAGTGAAGCCGCCGAGCAGTCCGCCCGCGCCACGCTCGCTTCCGCCGAGGCCTCGCTTGCCGCCTCCGATGCCGCAATCAACGCCGCCAAGGCGCAGATCGTCGATGCCGAGGCGGCGGTGGATGCCGCGCAGGCCGATATTGAAAGCATCGAGACGGATATCGCCGATGCGACGCTGAAATCGCCCCGCGATGGCCGCGTGCAATATCGGATCGCCCAGCCCGGTGAGGTGCTGTCCGCCGGTGGACGGGTTCTGAACCTGGTAGATCTCGGCGATGTCTATATGACGTTCTTCCTGCCGACGGCCGAGGCCGGCCGCACGTCCATGGGCTCGGATGTGCGCCTGATATTGGATGCCGCCCCGCAATATACCATCCCCGCCAAGGTTTCCTTCGTCGCCGATGTTGCGCAGTTCACACCGAAAACGGTCGAAACCGAAGAAGAACGCCAGAAGCTGACATTCCGGGTGAGGGCGCAAATCCCGCAGGAGCTGCTGCAGAAATATATCCAATATGTCAAAACCGGGCTGCCCGGCATGGCCTATGTCCGGCTTGATCCGCAGGCCGCCTGGCCGGAAAACCTCGAACGCAATCTCGTCAAGTGACGGTGGCCACCATGGTCGCGTCTCCCGCAACGAATGACAGGCATGCACCGGTCGCGCGATTGGCCGATGTGCGGTTGACCTTCGGAAGCACCATCGCGCTGGCCGACATATCGGTCGAGATCCCCGCCGGGCGGATGATCGGGCTTATCGGGCCTGACGGTGTGGGCAAATCGAGCCTGTTGTCGCTCGTCTCGGGCGCGCGCGCCATCCAGAAAGGCAAGGTGGAGGTTCTGGGCGGCGACATGTCCGATCCCCGCCACCGCGAGGATACCTGCCCGCGTATCGCCTATATGCCGCAGGGTCTTGGCAAGAACCTCTATCCCACCCTTTCCGTCTTCGAGAATATCGATTTTTTCGGGCGGCTGTTCGGGCAGGGCGGCAGGGAGCGGCAGACGCGCATTGCCGAGCTGCTGAAAAGTACCGGCCTCGAGCCCTTCGCCGACCGCCCCGCGATGAAACTTTCCGGCGGCATGAAGCAGAAGCTGGGGCTCTGCTGCGCGCTGATCCACGATCCCGACCTGCTCATTCTCGATGAGCCGACCACGGGCGTCGATCCGCTGTCGCGGCGGCAATTCTGGGAACTGATCGATTCCATCCGGGCCGGGCGTCCGGGCATGAGCGTTATCGTTGCCACGGCCTATATGGAAGAGGCCGCCGGTTTCGACTGGCTGGTCGCGATGGATGGCGGCAAAATACTCGCCACCGGCTCGCCTGCCGAACTTCTCGAGCGCACCTCCGCACCCAATCTCGATGCGGCCTTCATCGCGCTCCTGCCCGAAGAAAAGCGCGAAGGCTACCACGAAGTCCATATCGCGCCGCGCAAGGTGGCGGGTGAGGGCGATTATGCCATCGAGGCGTCGCATCTCAGCATGCGTTTCGGCGATTTCACCGCCGTCGACAATGTCAGCTTCAAGATTCCGCGTGGCGAGATTTTCGGCTTTCTCGGCTCGAACGGTTGCGGAAAATCCACCACCATGAAAATGCTGACGGGGCTTCTGGCCGCCAGCGAAGGCGAGGCGAAGCTTTTCGGGCACAGGGTGGATGCCAGCGACATGGCGATCCGTCACCGCGTCGGCTACATGAGCCAGGCCTTCTCGCTCTATTCCGAGCTGACGGTGCGGCAGAACCTCGATCTTCACGCCCGCCTGTTCAAGCTGCCGGAAGAGAAAATTCAGCCGCGTATCGCCGAAATGGCCGAGCGTTTCGATCTCGGTGCGGTCATGGACACACTGCCGGACGACCTGCCGCTCGGCATCCGGCAGAGGCTGTCGCTGGCGGTGGCGATGATCCATTCGCCTGATATTCTCATCCTCGATGAACCGACCTCAGGTGTCGATCCGGTGGCGCGGGACGGGTTCTGGCAAATCCTTGCCGATCTCTCCCGCAACGACGATGTCACCATCTTCATCTCCACCCATTTCATGAACGAGGCGGAGCGCTGCGACCGGATTTCGCTGATGCATGCCGGCAAGGTGCTGATCAGCGATACGCCTGACGCGATTACCAAAAGCCGCAATGCGGCAACGCTCGAAGAGGCTTTTGTTGCCTATCTCGAGGATGCTTCAGGCGTCAAGAAGGCGGCACCTGCCGCCGCTCCTGTCGCGGCAGCGCAGGTGCCGGCGACGCAACATGCTGCACCCAATCGTAAGAGGTTTTTCGATTTCAGGCGCATGTTCAGCTATACCCGCCGCGAGGCGCTGGAACTGCAGCGGGATCCCATTCGCGGCACGCTGGCGGTGCTCGGCAGCGTCATCCTGATGTTCGTCATCGGATACGGTATCAATCTCGATGTCGAGGACCTGACCTTCGCGGTGCTGGACCGTGACGATTCCACCATCAGCCGCGATTATGTGCTCGACATTGCCGGCTCGCGTTATTTCATCGAGAAGGAACCGATCCGCGATTATGCCGATATGGACCGGCGGATGCGTGACGGGGAACTGAGCCTTGCCATTGAAATTCCCCCTGGTTTCGGCCGCGATGTCTTGCGCGGCAAGACGGTGGAGGTGGGCGCCTGGATCGACGGCGCCATGCCGCAGCGGGCGGAAACCGTTCGCGGATACGTGCAGGGCATGCACCAGACATGGCTGGCGCGCAAGGCGGCCGAGATTTACGGCAGCGCGGCGACGCAAAGCACTTTCAGCATCGAAACGCGCTATCGATACAATCCGGACGTCAAAAGCCTCGTCGCCATGGTGCCGGCGGTCATTCCGCTGCTGCTCATGCTCATTCCCGCCATGCTGGCGGCGCTCAGCGTCGTCAGGGAAAAGGAACTCGGCTCCATCGTCAATCTTTACGTGACGCCGACCACCCGGCTGGAATTCCTGATCGGCAAGCAGCTTCCTTATGTCGCCCTCGGCATGCTCAATTTCCTGCTTCTGACGGCCTTCGCCATCTTCATCTTCCAGGTGCCCTTCACCGGAAGTTATCTCGCCTATGCGACGGGAGCGCTGCTCTATGTCGTCATCGCCACCTCCATCGGCCTTCTCATGTCGTCCTTCATGAAGAGCCAGATCGCGGCGATCTTCGGCACGGCCCTGCTGACGCTCATTCCGGCAACGCAATATTCGGGAATGATCGATCCCGTTTCGTCGCTACAGGGGGCGGGCGCCTTTATCGGCAATATCTATCCCGCCACCTATTTCATGACCATTTCGCGCGGCACCTTCTCCAAGGGGCTGGATTTCGCCGGGCTTTCCGGCTCGTTCCTGCCGCTTCTCATTGCCATTCCGCTGCTTCTCATTGCCGGCGCCGCACTTTTGAGGAAACAGGCGTCATGAGGCTGTTTTCGTCCAACATCTTCCAGCTCGGCATCAAGGAACTGCGCGGCCTTGCGCGTGACGGCATGTTGCTGCTGCTCATCGTCTACGCCTTCACGCTGCAGATCTACACCGGCTCCAGCGCGCTGCCGGAGACGCTGAACAATGCCGCTATCGCCATCGTCGACGAGGATCAGTCGCCGCTTTCAGGCCGCATCAGCACGGCTTTTTATCCGCCCTATTTCTCTCCGCCGAAGCAGATTTCAATTGCGGAAATGGACAAGCGCATGGATGCGGGCCTCGATACATTCGCGCTCAACATCCCGCCGGATTTCCAGCGCCGGCTGATGGCCGGGCAACAGCCGGCCATCCAGCTCAATATCGACGCCACCCGCATGAGCCAGGCTTTCAGCGGGGGTGGTTATGTGACGAGCGAAGTTCAGGAATATATCAACCGCTATCGCGGTGCGACTTCGGTGCCGGTGGACCTGGCGCTACGCTCCCGTTTCAACCCGGAGCTCGACAAGTCGTGGTTCGGGTCGATCAACAACATCATCACCGCCATCACCATGCTGTCGATCGTGCTGACGGGGGCGGCGCTCATTCGCGAGCGCGAGCATGGCACGGTCGAGCATCTGCTGGTCATGCCGGTCACGCCGCTGGAAATCATGCTCAGCAAGGTCTGGTCCATGGGCCTTGTCGTGCTGGTGGCCTCCGCATTTTCCCTGTTCGTCGTCGTCAGGGGCCTGCTCGCCATTCCAATCGAAGGCTCGCTCTTGCTCTTCCTGCTCGGAACGGCGTTGCAGCTCTTCGCCATGACGTCGATGGGTATCTTCCTTGCGACCGTCGCAGGGTCCATGCCGCAATTCGGCATGCTGCTGATCCTGTTCCTGCTGCCGTTGCAAGTGCTCTCCGGCGCCATGACGCCGCGTGAAAGCATGCCTGATATCATCCAGTACATCATGCTTCTCGCACCCAACACCCATTTCGTCATACTGGCGCAATCGGTGCTTTTCAGGGGGGCGGGGCTGGATGTGGTCTGGCCGCAATTGCTGGCGCTGCTGGCCATCGGCTCCGCGCTTTTCGTTTTCGCGCTTCGCCGTTTCAGGCGTTTCCTGCGCTGATTCCGCCTATTTCCGCGCAAGTTGAATTAATTGTGTTCGGTAACGGTATGTTCGCCTTCCGTGAATATGCCTATGAGGACGGCTGGGTAAGCGGGCTTTGTTCAGGAGTAGCAAAATGAATATTGCAGCACGTCTGTCACTGGCAGCCATGATTGCACTGGCGGCAACCCCATCTCTTGCGTCAGAAGATATGACGTCGGAGACGAGCGAAGCGATATTCGGTTTCGGCGGCGTCCTGACGAAAGAGGACATGCTGAAAAGTGCAGCCCTCATTCCGGTGGAATATGAGCGCAATGCCATTCTGGGCGGCGGCTATCAGTTCTACCCCTACCACATCGGCAACGTGAAACTCGGCGGCGAAATCGGCGTCGCCGCCAGATTTGGCAAGGGCTTTACCAGTGAAGTCTGGGCGGGTCCGGTTGCACGTTACGAGCAGATCAGGCTCGGAGAACGGCTGTTTATCACGCCGAGCTTCACGGCGGGCCTCAGCCTCGTGACGGATGCGCAGCCTGGCCGCGAGCGGGAACAGGAAATCAAGGACAACGGCAATGCCAATGTCCTGTTTTATCTGGGACCGGAAATCAACGTGTCCTTCAGCGAGGATTCCTCGACGGAATTCTTCTGGCGTCTTCACCACCGCTCCGGTGGCGGCAAGACGCTCGGCAACATGAAGGGCGCGACAAACGCCAATGTCTTCGGCGTCCGCTACAAGTTCTGAGCGGCAGGGGGCGGTTCCAGGCCCGGCGAACCGTCTCAATTTTAGTCACGTTTCTTTTTCGTCGCAAAGCGTCATGGGGAACCCTTGCGTCTGGCGCATGGGTGGATTGCCTTATTCTGCCTGTTAATTCGTCATCGAAAAGCGCATATAGGGGGCATCAAAGGACGCCGGAACGAAAACGTTACTGACGTCACCTAAACCTCAGAAAGGGTAATGTCATGAACGTAGCACGCAGCTTCAATAACTGGCGCAAATATCGTCAGACCATCAACGAACTCGGCCGTATGAGCACCCGTGAACTGCACGATCTCGGTATCGATCGTAGCCAGATCACCAGCGTCGCCCGCGCCGCCGTTGGCAGGTAATCAAGGCGATATCGCCTCTTTTGAATGCCTAAACGCCCGCTCAGCGGGCGTTTTTGTTTTGGAGATATGGGATGCTTCTACGGCGAATATCCGGCAGATAATCCGGCGATGTCGAAGTGCGAGCCGAAGGGTGGGGTTTCTCGACGTCGGGCGATGAATATCGCCATGCAATGAATGCATATCTGTACTGCAAGCTTATGCCTGTCAAATACGCAGAAAAATGTTATCTTCCAATCATCGAAAGGGATGTACCTCCTCCCACATCCTTTTGGTAAAGCGGGTGATCCTACTCCTCCTCCCAAAGGATTGCCCCGGGGACAGCGGTTTTCCTCCTCCCATATCGCTGTTCATCTTTTCAAAAAGCCTGCCGCACCTCCTCCCGCGGCAGGCTTTTTTGTTTTCAGAAACTTGCCTTTGTCTTCAGGAAATATCTCAGTCGAAAGCCATCATGCCGATGGGCGTCACGGCGTGGGCGCCTGCACGTTTGGCAAGGGCATAGGCGAGGCACTGCTCCACGGCATCCTGCGGCACGGGTTTGGCGATTACGCCGGCGCCGATGCCGAGATTGACGACGACTTCGGGGTTTGCCGTCATGAAGATCACCACCACGCCATGATCTTGTGAAAGCCGCCGTCCGATTTCCGGGCCGGTCTGTCCGTCTGCAAGGTTGACGTCGACAAAGGCGATATCGGCGCGGCTGCCAAGCGCCACGGCGTCTTCCAGCCGGTTGGCGATACCGATGACATCTGCCTCTTCTTCCGCCTGCAAAATGGAATCCTCTATATCCATGGCGATGAGGAATTCGTCTTCCACGATCAGCACACGCGGCTGTTCCGTGCGGAAACCCGGTTCGTTTTGCAAGACGTCTGCCAACATATGCCTGCCTCCATTCTGTGTTTCAGAGCAACGGATTGAAAACTGAATCGCGGTTGCGGATCATCCGAGGCTTCAACTAAACCCGGAGCGGCGGGACCGGTTCCGTTTTATTTCCCGCCGCTCCAGCGCGGTCGGCATGCAAACACTTCTCGGCGCAACTCGTTCCAAAGTGAGATAAACATAGTGAATGGAGTGTAAACGGTGTGCCTTTTCGGCTATCACCTTACAAGAGCGAAGCAGTTGATTCGGTTCGGTTTTCATCCGGGGAAGGGGTCGGAGAACGTCGCCGTGGAGCATCTTTCGCCCCCTGGAACACCGTTCTTTCGCCATTATGGGGTGAAAGGCCGGCATGAAAATTCAAAGCGTTACAGCCTCTTTTCCCCATCGGGGAGGAAGCGCTGGAACCTTGCCGATCATTCGCGTGCCGCAGTCAAAGAACGGCGCGGGACCCTATGAGTTTAGAAAGAGAATAAGACGATGACCCAGTCTCCGCGCGCCACCATTGCCCGCAACACGCCCAATATCGCCGTCGTCGGCGTCGGTGGCGGTGGCGGCAACGCGATCAACAACATGATTGCCGAGGGCATCGGTGGCGTCGATTTCATCGCCGCCAATACGGATGCGCAGGCGCTGAAGAAGACCAACGCGCCGCGGCTCGTGCAGCTCAGCTCCGAACTGACCGGCGGGCTCGGCGCAGGCGCCGATCCCGAGGTTGGCCGGCAGGCAGCGATCGATTCACTTGACGAGATCATGGATCACCTGAGTGGCTACGACATGTGTTTCATCACCGCCGGCATGGGCGGCGGCACCGGCACGGGCGCTGCCCCCGTCATCGCCGAAGCCTGCCGGGCGAAGAACATCCTCACCGTCGGTGTCGTGACGCTTCCCTTCAGTTTCGAAGGCGCGCGCCGCATGCGGGCTGCCGAATATGGCTTCGCCAACCTGCTCAACACGGCAGATACCGTCATCGTCATCCCCAACCAGAACCTGCTGCGCATTGCCGATGCCGGCACGACCTTCGAAAATGCGCTGAAGACGGCTGACAAGGTTCTGTCGCTTGGCGTGCGCTGCATCACCGATCTCATCCTGCGCGAAGGCCTGGTCAATCTCGATTTCGCCGATGTGCGCTATGTCATGAAGAATGGCGGCCGGGCGCTGATGGGCACGGCGCAGGCCAAGGGTGAAAAGCGCGCCTCGGAAGCGGCGGCCGCAGCCATTGCCAACCCGCTGCTCGGCGAACCGTCGCTGAAAGAAGCACGCGGCGCATTGGTTTCCATCTCCGGCGGCAACGATCTGACGCTCTATGAAATCGATGAGGCAATGACGCTGGTGCGCGAGGCGGTCAGCGAAGAAACCGATGTGGTGATGGGCGCTTCTTTCGACCCGACGCTGGACGGCGCTTTCAAGATTTCGGTCGTCGCCACCGGCCTGCGCAACTGAGGCTTGCCTGAGAAGCGGCGTACTCTTTGCTTCCCAGGGAAATCGCCTTCTTGAGTTGGCGATACCCTAAAAACAGCGTCCACGCCACAAACTGAACGTTCAAAAGCCGTCGCGGGCAATTTTCGCGACGGCTTTTTATTGTTTTTGAACAATTATTCCGCCATTCGAAGCGGCTGTGGTGCTGCGCGGCGTTGATCGGGAAAAAATATAATAGTACTCTTTATGTCGACAAGAGGGATTTGATGATGACGGATATAATTGCTTCTGCCGAGCGCAAGCGCGGCTCCGGCGTGAAGATGGTCTATGATCTGCTGCGCGACGAGATTCTCGATCTGGTTCTGCCGCCGGGCAGCCCCATCGATGAGGTGCAACTTGCCGAAAGATTCAAGATGTCGCGCACGCCGATCCGCGAGGCGCTGGTGCGGCTTTCGGGTGAGGGGCTGATCGATACGCTGCCAAACCGTTCGACCATGGTGTCGAATATCGATTTCCTCAACATGCACACCTATTTCGATGCGCTGGTGCTGATGTATCGGGTAACGACGCAGCTTGCCGCGCAATATCACCGCCCGGAGGATCTGGCCGGCATCCGCGCCCATAATGCGGAATTCGCCATTGCGGTGGAGGAGCAGGATGCGCTGGCGATGATTTCCACCAATGCCGCCCTTCACCTTTCCATCGCCGAAGCCGGGCGTAACCCCTATTTCACCAGCCTGTTCAAGCGGCTACTGGACGAGGGGCGACGCATTCTCAGGCTTTATTATCAGTCCTATGACGATCGTTTGCCGAAGCGCTTCGTCGACGATCATGATGAGATCATCGCTGCTATCGCTGCGCGCGATACCGTTCTTTCCGAGAAACTGGCCCGCGAGCATGCCGAACAGATCGTGCGGCAGGTGCAGAAACTACTGGTGCGAAACGAGCGTCTGGAAATAAATCTGTAGCTTGTCGATTTCTTGTCGACAAATAAAATACAAGATTGTAATGTCCTTGTCGAAAGGGTGGCGCGGAGGTGCGTCCATTCCTGAAAAACATGTCCCTTAGGAGCTTGAAATGACGGCCAGCATTTTTTCCGGCGTGATTCCCGCCTTGATGACCCCCTGCAAGGATGATCGCACCCCTGATTTCGATGCGCTTGTTCGCAAGGGCAAGGAACTGATCGCCGATGGCATGTCGGCCGTCGTTTATTGCGGCTCCATGGGCGACTGGCCGCTCCTGACGGACGAGCAGCGCATGGAAGGCGTGGAGCGCCTGGTGAAAGCCGGCATTCCGGTTATCGTCGGCACCGGCGCGGTCAACACGGCCTCTGCCGTTGCCCATGCCGCTCACGCCCAGAAGGTTGGCGCCAAGGGCCTGATGGTCATTCCGCGCGTCCTGTCGCGCGGTTCGGTCATCGCCGCCCAGAAGGCCCACTTCAAGGCCATCCTCTCGGCCGCACCGGAAATCCCGGCCGTCATCTACAACAGCCCCTATTACGGCTTCGCTACCCGCGCCGATCTCTTTTTCGCGCTGCGCGCCGAGCACAAGAACCTCGTCGGCTTCAAGGAATTCGGCGGCCCGGCCGATATGCGTTACGCCGCTGAAAACATCACCAGCCGCGATGACGACGTCACCCTGATGATCGGCGTCGATACCGCCGTCTTCCACGGCTTCGTCAATTGCGGCGCCACCGGCGCCATCACCGGCATCGGCAATGTTCTGCCGAAGGAAGTCATTCATCTCTGCAAGCTGTCGCAGGCCGCCGCCAAGGGCGATGCAGATGCCCGCGCCCGCGCGCTGGAGCTGGAACAGGCGCTCGCCGTTCTCTCGTCCTTCGATGAAGGCCCGGATCTGGTTCTCTATTTCAAGCACATGATGGTGCTGAAGGGCGACAAGGAATACACGCTGCACTTCAACGAAACCGACGCCCTGACCGACAGCCAGCGCGGTTATGTCGAGGCGCAGTTCAAGCTGTTCAACAGCTGGTATGCCGACTGGAGCAAGCTTCCCGGCGCCGTTCAGGCCTGCAAGGCTGCCTGATCAGTCGCTGACGTGAAAACAAAAGGCCCGCAACTGCGGGCCTTTTTTGCATTTATGAGATTTGATGTCTCTTTTCCGTCATGCCGGACTAGATCCGGCATCCAGCCACGGCGCGTCTGCGCCGTGAAAGGACTCTTCCGCGATCAAGGACTTGATCGCGCTGGACCCCGGATCTAGTCCGGGGTGACGGAGCGGGGATGCTATGCAGTCGCAAAGAAAGCTGAGTGACGCTGTCGTTATGAGAAAGCCCGCGATTGCGGGCTTTTTTTATTTCCACATCCAAACGCGGTCAGGAAACCGCGTCCAGCCCCTTTTCCAACAGCCGGTCGAGCCCGGCCATTTCGGCGGCGGTGAGGGTAATGCCTTCGCTTTCGGACTTCGCGCGTGCAGTGAAGCGGCGGCCCGAGGGCAGGCGGGCGCCCTGGCCGATGATGGCGTCGAACAGCACTTCCGCGCGCTGGAAAGGATCGCCGGGGCGCCCCTTGGCGAAGGCCTCAGGCGAAAAAGCGACGATCAGCTCGCCATGGGTCGGGGCAAGCGTGGTGGTGCCGAGAAATTCGAGCGCTTCGGGGCTGGTGAGATCGCCGATCATGATGCCGGCGAGAAGCTCGATCATCGTGCCGATGGCCGATCCCTTGTGGCCGCCAAAGGGCAGCATGGAGCCGGCAAGGGCCGCTTCCGGGTCAGTCGTCGGCTTGCCGTCGGCATCCAGAGCCCAGCCTTTTGGCAGGGGCTTTCCGGCCCGCCGGTGTAGTTCTATTTCACCTCGGGCCGCAACCGAGGTCGCGAAATCAAAGACATAAGGGGAGGTGTCCTTGCGCGGCCAGCCGAAGGCAAAGGGGTTGGTGCCAAGCAGAGGCTTGGTTCCGCCGGTGGGCGCAACGGTGGAATAGCTCGGGCACATGACCAGCCCGGCGAGACCATTCGAGGTAAGGCCCTCGACTTCCGGCCAGAGCGCCGAGAAATGCGTGCAGTCATTGATGACGAGTGCAGCGATCCCCGCACGTTTCGCTCGCTCCACCAGAACCGGCAGACCAAGTTCGAAGGCGGGGTTGGCGAAGCCGCCACGGGCATTGACCTTGACGATGGCCGTGGCGTCGTCTTCAGCCACTTCAGGTATGGCGTCGGGCTTCACCTTGCCCGCCTTGACGGTGCGGAGCGCGCCTTCGATACGGTAGATGCCGTGGGACTTGCAGGCGTCCCGCTCACCGGCAGTAATGACCCGCGCCAGCGCTCCAGACTGTACATCATTCACCCCGGCCCTCAAAAAAATCGACTCGACCCGCTGGAAAAGTGCCTCAATGGTCAAAGTGGTCGTGTCGCTCATCATAGTCCTCCGATAGGGCTCGCACATTTTGAATACATAAAGTATACAAAGGCGTGAGTATTGCAACGTGTCTTTTCGATGAAGCTCAGTCAGAGCAGAAGGTGACCCTCTCAAAACGCGAAGACAACTTAAGCCGTCATTCCTGTGCTTGTCACAGAAATCCGGTCGGAGCGTCTGCGCGTCGGAAAGCCTCTTTCAGCCCAAAGATTTGGGCTGGCCAGATTCCTGTGACAAGTACAGGAAGGAGGGATTCTGGATGTCTCGCCCATCTTGTCGCTCCCCCCGCGCTGGCTTGCGTAATCATCCGCGATACCTCATCAGTTCGCACATGCAAAAATTCTTTTTGTATACTCGTTGTATTTTTATGTTGATTTATCGCCGCCATAGGGAAATAGTGACCGCGCCTTCAAGGGCAGACCAATTGTGGGAGCAAATAAAGAATGAAAAAATCGGTCATCGTCGCCGGCCTCCTGGCCGCCACTTTCGCTATTACGCCGGCCAAGGCCGACAAACTTGACGACATCATTTCGTCCGGCACGCTGCGTTGCGCCGTCGTGCTCGATTTCCCGCCCATGGGCGCGCGTGATGACGCCAACAACCCGATCGGCTTCGATGTCGATTATTGCAACGATCTTGCCAAGGCGCTCGGCGTCACGGCTGAAATCGTCGAAACGCCGTTCCCCGAGCGTATTCCGGCGCTGATGTCCGGCCGCGTCGATGTGGGCGTTGCGTCCACCTCCGATACGCTGGAGCGCGCCAAGACGGTCGGCATGACCGTGCCTTACTTCGCTTTCGAAATGGCCGTTACCGCCAACGACAAGTCGGGCATCAAGTCCTTTGAGGACATGAAGGGCAAGACGGTCGGCGCGACTGCCGGCACGTTCGAAGCCATCGCGCTCGAAAAGACGGTCAAGGAATGGGGCACTGGCGAATTCCGTCCGTACCAGACGCAGGCCGATGTGTTCCTCGCGCTCAGCCAGGGCCAGATCGACGCCACCGTCTCCACCTCGACGGTTGCGCAGTCCAACGTCAAGGGCGGCAAGTTCGCGGGCATCTCCGTGGTAGGCAAGGCGCCCTATGACATTGACTATGTCGCGCTCTTCACCAACCGTGACGAATACGGCTTCATCAACTACCTGAACCTCTTCATCAACCAGCAGGTTCGCACCGGCCGTTACGCCGAACTCTATGAAAAATGGGTTGGCGGCGAAGTTCCTTCGCTCACCGTCAACGGCGTTTATCGCTGATCAGGACTTTTCGTAAACGGCGCGGTCAAGATGATCGCGCCGTTGATCGTTTCTGAAAAGGCGGGACGCTTAATGTTCAATTATACATTCCACTGGAATCAGGCGCTGAAGGCTCTGCCGCAGCTTCTGGACGGTGCGGTGGTGACGCTGCAGATCGCCATTCTGTCGATGGTGATCGGTCTTTCCTGCGCCATCGTGCTGACGCTGTTCCGGCTCTCCGGCAACCGCATTCTCGGCGCTTTCGCCGCCGTCTGGGTGGAAGTCGCCCGCAACACGCCGGCGCTGTTCCAGATTTACATGGCCCATTTCGGCCTTGGCAATTTCGGCATTCACCTCAGCCCCTATACGGCGCTTCTGGTCGGTATAGCCTTCAACAACGCCGGTTATCTCGCGGAAAATTTTCGCGGCGCGCTAAAGGCCATTCCCGATACGCAGACGCGCTCCGGCCGTTCGCTCGGCATGACCTCGATGCAAACCTTCCGGCTTATCATCCTGCCACAGATGCTGCGCGTCGCCTTTCTGCCGGCCACCAACCAGATGGTCTGGGCAATCCTCATGACCTCGCTCGGCGTCACGGTCGGCATGAATACGGATCTCGCCGGCGTCACGCAGGCGCTCAATGCGCGCTCGTTCCGCACCTTCGAATTTTTCGCGCTCGCCGCGGTCATCTATTACGTGATCGCCAAGATCGTCACGCTCGCCGCCCGTCTGCTGGCAGCGCGTCTGTTCCGTTATTGAGAGAGGTGAGCCATGTTTGAAACCGCTCTCACCTGGAGTGATCTCGCCTTCCTGGCCAAGGGTGCCGGTATGACGCTTGCCGTCACCGCCGTCGCCGTCACGGCGGGCACCATCATGGGGATCATCTTCGGTATCATCCGTGTCCAGTTCGGCCCCTATTGGTCGCTGCCGCTGACCTTCGTGCTGGATATTTTCCGTTCCGTGCCGCTGCTCATCCAGCTCGTGCTCGGCAACGCCTTCCAGTCGATCGCCAAGCTCGGCTGGCCGCCATTCACCACCTCCTGCGTGGTGCTGTCGCTTTATACGGCGGCCTATTGCACCGAGATCGTGCGCGGCGGCATCGATGCCGTGCCGTCGAATACGCGCCGCGCCTGCCGTTCGCTGGGCATGACCTGGTCGCAGGACATGCGCTACATCGTGCTGCCGCTCGCCACCCGCGTGTCGCTGCCCGCATGGATCGGGCTCACGCTCGGTGTCATGAAGGATTCGGCCCTGGTGCTCTGGCTCGGCCTCATCGAGCTTCTGCGCGCCTCGCAGATCCTCGTCACCCGCCTGCAGGAACCGCTGACGATCCTGATGATCTGCGGCGCCATCTACTTCCTTATCAGTTTCCCCATCGCCCGTTTCGGCGGGTATCTCGAAAGACGGTGGTCCCCCAATGATTGAGATCGAAAACGTCCGCAAATCCTTCGGCCCGCTGGAGGTTCTGAAAGGGATCAACCTCACCGTCAACAAGGGCGAGGTGGTCACCATCATCGGCGGCTCCGGTTCCGGCAAGTCGACGTTGCTGACCTGCATCAACGGCCTGGAGCCGATCGATAGCGGCAAGATCGTCATCGACGGCACGGAAGTGCATGCGAAGTCCACGGACCTCAACAAGCTGCGCCGCAAGGTCGGCATCGTCTTCCAGCAGTGGAACGCGTTTCCGCATCTGACAGTGCTTGAAAATGTCATGCTGGCGCCGCGCAAGGTGCTCGGGATTTCCAGGGAGCAGGCCGAGGAGATCGCGGTAAAGCAATTGACCCATGTGGGTCTTGCCGAAAAGCTGAAGGTCTATCCGAACCGCATGTCGGGCGGTCAGCAGCAGCGTATGGCGATTGCCCGTGCGCTTGCCATGTCGCCGGAATATATGCTGTTCGACGAAGTCACCTCGGCGCTCGACCCGATGCTGGTGGGCGAAGTGCTCGATACGCTGAAGATGCTGGCGGATGAGGGCATGACGATGATCTGCGTCACCCATGAAATGGCCTTCGCGCGTGATGTCTCGAATCGCGTTGCCTTCTTCCATCAGGGTGTGATGGCGGAAATCGGCACGCCGAACCAGCTGTTCGGCGCGCCGCAGCATGCTGAAACGCAGAAATTCCTGGCGAGCGTGCGGTAATGCCAGCCAATGATGTCATCGTCATCGGGGCCGGCGTCGTCGGCCTCTCGGCGGCAATTGCGGCGCAGGGCCGTGGCCTCTCGGTCACGGTCATCGACCGCGAGGGACCGGCGGCGGGCGCGTCCGCCGGCAATGCCGGTGCCTTCGCCTTCACCGATATCCTGCCGCTGGCATCGCCCGGCATTCTGTGGAAGGCGCCGAAGTGGCTGCTCGATCCGCTCGGTCCGCTCAGCGTGCCGCCTTCCTACGCGTTGAAAATTGCGCCGTGGATGTTCCGGTTCTGGCGGGCCTGCGCCGCTTCGAAGGTGGAGCATTCCACCGCTGCCCAGACCGCGCTGATGGATCTCGCCAAGGCCGAGCTGGAGCCGTTCCTGAAAAAGACCGATACCATCGCCATGCTGCGCAAGGAGGGCAACCTCCAGGTCTATGAAAGCGAGGTGGAATTCGAAGCCTCGCTTCCCGGCTGGAAGGCGCGCGAGCGGCACGGCATCGAGTTCCGGCATCTCAATGCCGAACAGATGGCTGAGATACAGCCCGGCATCGCGCCGCGTTTCACCTGCGGCACGTTCACGCCCGGCTGGTATTCCATCGCCGACCCCAAGCTTTATACGCTGGCGCTGGCCGAGCATTTCCGCACCATTGGCGGCCGTATCGAATGCCTCGATATCGCTTCGCTCAGGCCGCTGGAAGACGGTGTCGAGGTAGTGAGCCATGATGGGCGCACCCGCAAGGCCGCCAGGGTGGTGCTGGCGGCCGGCGCCTTTTCGCATCGCATCGCCCGTTCGCTCGGGGAAAAAATTCCGCTGGAAACCGAACGGGGGTATAATACGACCCTGCCGTCTGGCGCCTTCGATCTGCGCACGCAGGTGACCTTCGGCGGCCATGGTTTCGTCGTCACGCGGCTTTCCTCCGGCATCCGCGTCGGTGGCGCGGTGGAATTGGGCGGACTGGAGCTTCCGGCCAATTTCGCCCGTTCCGAAGCGCTGCTCACCAAGGCGAAAGCCTTCCTGCCGGGCCTGAAGACCGAAGGCGGCAAGCAGTGGATGGGCTTTCGCCCCTCGCTGCCGGACAGCCTGCCGGCCATCGGCCAAGCAAGGCACACGGCGCGGGTGGTCTACGCTTTCGGCCACGGGCATCTGGGGTTGACGCAATCGGCGGGCACGGCCCGCATCGTCGCCGATCTTCTGACGGGGCAAAAACCCGCCATCGATACAAGGGCATTTTCGCCGCAACGTTTCTGACGGGGATTTCCGATGTCTTCTTCCCTCTCGACAGCAGCCGTTCCTGAAGCCCGCAGCATTTTGGCCGGTTCGGCCGAAGGTCCCGTGATTGCGACGACCGAAGCGCTGAGTTTCTGGGGCGGGGTCGATCCCGCCACCGGCCGGGTCATCGACGTGCACCACCCGTTGCATGGCATCTGTCTCACCGGCGGTGTGCTGTTCATGCCCACCAGCCGTGGCTCCTGCACCGGTTCGGGCGTCTTGCTCGATCTTATCCTGACGGGCCGTGCGCCCTCGGCGCTGGTCTTCTGCGAGGCCGAAGACGTGCTGACGCTGGGCGCGCTGATCGCCGCGGAAATGTTCGGCAAGCCTTTGCCGGTGCTGCGCCTCGACGCGGAAAATTTCGCCCGGTTTTCCAAAGCCGTTCATGTCCGTATCGATGAGAAGGCCATTGAAGCCGATGGCGTTTCCCTTGCCATCACCCCGCCGGCGACGGCGCATCTCGATCTTGGGGATGACGACCGGGCCAAGCTCGAAGGACGCGATGGCATCGCCGTGCAGCAGGCCATGCGCATCACCGTCGCCATGGCCGCCCAGCAGGGGGCATCGGCGCTTGTCGATGTCACGCAGGGCCATATTGATGGCTGCATCTATGCCAGCCCCGCCAATCTCACCTTCGCGGAAAAAATGGCGGAGATGGGCGCGAAGGTACGGGTGCCGACGACCATGAACGCCATTTCGGTGGACAAGGCGCATTGGCGTTCGCAGGGCATGCCGGAGGATTTCGGCGACCCGGCCGCAAGGCTGGCGGATGCCTATGTGCGCATGGGCTGTCGCCCGACTTTCACCTGTTCGCCTTACCTGCTCGACAGCGCGCCGCAGGCCGGCGACATGATCGCCTGGGCCGAATCGAACGCGGTGATCTTCGCCAATACGGTGCTTGGCGCGCGCACGGCGAAACATCCGGATTTTCTCGATCTCTGCATCGCGCTGACGGGCAGGGCGCCGCTTGCCGGCGTCTATCTGGAGGAAAATCGCCGTCCTCAGCGCATCCTCAATGTGGCTTTGCCGCAGGGTGTGGATGATGCCTTCTGGCCGCTCGTCGGTTATCTGGCGGGCAAGGCCGCGCCGGATTGCATTCCGCTGCTGCGCGGCCTTGGCCCTGCGAAGCCGTCACGGGATGATCTAAAGGCGCTTTGCGCGGCTTTCGGCACCACATCCGCTGCGCCCATGCTTCATATAGAGGGCGTAACGCCGGAAGCCGGTCTTCCGCCTCTTGAAACGGCCGATATCGTCACTGTCTCACCCTCCGATATGGCCGCCGGCTGGTCGCTTCTCAATGAAGGGCCGGAAGAGGTGCAACTTGTCGCCATCGGCAGTCCGCACGCCTCGCTGGAGGAGTGCCACGCGCTTGCGGCTGAATTTGCAGGCCGCCGGCGTCACGCGGATGTCGCCGTCATCGTCACAGCCGGCCAGCAGGTCATCGATGCGGCCGGGCTGGACGGCACCCTGCAAAGCCTGCACGACAGCGGTGTGCAGGTGCTGCCTGATCTTTGCTGGTGCTCCATTTCCGAGCCGGTCTTCCCGACGAAGACCCGTGCCCTGATGACCAATTCCGGCAAATACGCCCATTACGGACCCGGCCTCAGCGGTCGCGCAGTGCGCTTCGGCAGCCTTGCCGATTGCGTGGAAAGTGCGCTGACCGGCCGTGCTCCATCCCTTCTTCCTTCATGGCTTTCCTAAGGAGTTTCGAATGCGCAGCATCAAGACCGTTCATGTCATTTCCGCCCATGCGGAAGGGGAAGTCGGTGACGTGATCGTCGGCGGTGTCAGGCCGCCGCCGGGCGAGACGATCTGGGAGCAGAGCCGCTTCATCGCGCGCGATGAGACCCTGCGCAATTTCGTGCTCAACGAGCCGCGTGGCGGCGTGTTCCGGCACGTTAACCTGCTGGTGCCGCCGAAACATCCCGATGCGGATGCCGCCTTCATCATCATGGAGCCGGAAGACACGCCGCCCATGTCCGGCTCCAACTCCATCTGCGTTTCCACCGTACTTCTGGATGGCGGCATCGTACCGATGCAGGAGCCGGAAACCCATATGCTGCTGGAAGCGCCAGGCGGGCTGGTGAAAGTGCGCGCCGAATGCCGCAACGGCAAGGCCGAGCGCATTTTCGTGCAGAACCTGCCCAGCTTTGCCGCAAAGCTCGATGTCGAACTCGAGGTTGAAGGCCTCGGTACGCTGAAAGTGGACACGGCCTATGGCGGCGACAGCTTCGTCGTCGTCGATGCCGAAGCTATGGGCTTTAGCCTGAAGCCGGAAGAGGCGCATGAGATTGCCCGCCTCGGCGTGCGCATCACCAATGCCGCCAACAAGGCTTTGGGCTTCGACCATCCCGAGAACCCGGACTGGCGGCATTTTTCCTTCTGCCTGTTTGCGGGCAAGGTGGAGCGCACGGCCGAAGGCCTGCGGGCAGGGGCGGCCGTCGCCATCCAGCCGGGCAAGGTGGACCGTTCGCCGACCGGCACGGCACTTTCGGCCCGCATGGCGGTGCTGCATGCACGTGGCGAAATGAAGGAGGGCGAAACCCTGACGGCGGTGTCGCTGATCGGCTCTACCTTCACCGGCCGTATTCTTGGAACGACAACGGTCGGCGACCGTCCAGCCATCCTGCCGGAAATCTCCGGTCGCGGCTGGATCACCGGTATCCACCAGCACATGCTCGACCCGTCCGATCCGTGGCCGGAAGGGTATCGTCTGACGGATACGTGGGGTGCGCGGTAAGGAGGACACGTCTCTTCTCCCTCATCCCTGTGACAAGCACAGGAATGAGGGAAGAGAGTGGATCACCCACCCAGCCGCTTCGTCGTCTCCCGCACGATCAGCTCGAAGCCGACATCCACCCTTGCGCCTTCGGGAACAACGGCATCCTTTTCTGCCTCCAGTATCGAAAGCAGCAACTCGCCCGCCCTGCGGCCGATCATCTGGGCATCGACGCGGATCGTTGAAATCGCCGGGTAACATTGCCGGCCGATATCGAAGTCGCCGAAGCCGAGGATGGAAATGCGGTCCGGGACACTGATTCCCCGTCGATGACATTCCATCAGTGCGCCGACGGCGGAAATATCCGATACGGCGAAGATGGCCTCGACATCCGGGGCCTTGGCCAGTAGCGAGCCGAGGGTCTTTGCCCCATGGTCATAGGAGACCGGGGCGCTGCCTTCGCGGATGATGAGATCGTCGGCAATGCCGGCTTCCCGCAGGGCCGCGCCAAAACCGAGCAGGCGGCTTTCGCCGCGCCAGTCCTTCACATCGCCATCGGCCCTCGATCCGAGCGCACCGATCTTCTTGAAGCCAAGCGATATCAGATGCTTGGCGGCAGTTCTTCCCACTTCGTAGTTGGAAAAACCGACCGCATGGTCGATCGGGTGTTCGGGAACATCCCAGATTTCCACGATCGGGATACCGGCGCGCATCAGCACCTCGCTCGCCATCTTGGTATGCACCGTGCCGGCGACGACGATGGCATCGGGGCGGCGCTCCATCATGGTGCGGATGACGCGTTCTTCCTCCTGCAGATCGTACATGGTGTAGCCGATGAGCAACTGGTAATCGGCCGCGCGCAGCGCATTGGCAAGCCCCTGTGCGCTATCGGCGAAGTTGGAGTTGGTGAGCGTCGGCAGGATGGCGGTGATGAAATTGGTGCGGCGGGAAGAGAGCGAACCGGCGATGCGGTCCGGCACATAGCCCAGCTTCTCGATGGCTTTCATCACCTTCTGGCGGGTCTCTTCCGACACCAGGGCGGGATCGGCCAGCACCCGCGAAACGGTCATCTTGGAGACGCCCGCGAGTTTCGAGACATCGCTCATGGTTGCTTTTTTTGACGTGACTAACGCTGCGGCCAAGGGCGTGCGCTCCACCAAAGCATGTCTCCCTAAATTCGAACCGGTTCAGGACAAGACATACACGAAGACAATAAGGGAAAGCACGCCGTATGATTGCAGATCGATGCGGCGTGCACCGGATTTATGCGACGCGGCTATAGACGAGATGGTAAAAACGCCCGTCGCACATGCTCATCATCTCATCCGTCAGCACCCGGCCTTCCAGCCGGACGGGGGAAACCAGCGCTTCCTCCACTGCTTCCATCGACGGATAGTCGATTTCCTGCACCATGATGATTGAGGCCGCGTCCGGGTCCGTGCGCTCGGTGCGCATCACCCGCACGGCCTGCGCATTCGGCATGCGTTTCCAGACCGGCAGCAATTTCTCCTCGACGATGCGGAAAAACTCCTCCTCCCGACCGGGGTGAATCCTGCCTTCGAAAATTGCCGAGCGTGTATACATGTTTCCTCCCGAATGAATGCCGACCCAAACAGTTCTGTAGATCGGACTTGCAATGATACCGATAACATGCATTATTGATCCTGCCAAGAACGTGAAGCGGTGTCGAACAGAGGAAAATCGATAACCAGCCGAAAGCATTGAATTTCATGGGAAATTCATCTGGTTTTGTGCTTTCGCAGTTTCTTGGGAGGAGTTTTTAGTCAATCGCGTTAAAATGTTATCGAGAACATTTTCCGGTTTGCGCAAGGCCGCTGTTCCATTCTGGGCAGCCACTATAAGGTTGGAGGAGAAACCATGAGCATATCCAGATTTCTGAAGAACATGACCGTCGCCGTCGGTGTTGCAGCAGCAACGCTTGCCGCCACCACGTCTGCCCAAGCCGTCTCGCTCAGCGAGATCACCGCGCGCGGCAAGGTCAAGATTGGTGTTCTGACCGGTGCGCCGCCGATGGGCATGGTGGATGAGAAAGGCAATCCCTCTGGTTACGACGTCGATGTCGCCAATCTCATTGGTTCTTATCTGTCGCTGCCGGTTGAACTGGTGCCGCTGACGCCGCCTGCGCGTATTCCCGCACTTCAGACCGGCAAGGTCGATTTCCTTGTTGCCACGCTTGCGCCGACCGGCGAGCGCGCCAAGACCGTGATGTTCACGCAGCCTTACAGCGCCTTCAACATGGACATCATTTCCGGCAAGGACCAGAAGTTCGAAAATCTCGGCAGCCTCAAGGGCAAGCGTGTTTCGGTCAATCGCGGTTCCTCGCAGGAAACCGCGCTGCGCAAGGCCAATGTCGAAGGTCTTGAAATCGTCGTTTACGAAGACGATTCCACCAGCGCCCAGGCACTGCTCGCCGGTCAGGTGGATGCTGTCGCCTTGCCGTCCACGGTTGGTGAGGCGATCATCAAGCAGCGTCCAGAAGCCGGTCTGCAGGTTGGTTTCACCTTCTTCCAGCAGGGCAACTCCATGGCGACCAAGCTTGAGGACTTCGAGCTGCGCCAATGGCTGAACACCTCCATCTACCTCATGAAGATGTCCGGCGATCTCGACCGCATCTCGGTCAAGTGGACCGGCCGTCCGCTGCCGCAATTGCCAAGCTTCTGATTGAGCCTTTCAACGCGCCCGCCGGGAAGATTTTCGGCGGGCCCGGGAAATGTCAACGGAGTGACGCATGTCCTATACATTTCAATTCGGCGCGCTCGCCCAGTATCAGAACGAGATTCTGAACGGGATATGGCTGACGATCAAGCTGTCTGTCCTGTCCATCGTGCTCGGCTGCGCTTTCGGCATTCTTTTGGCCTCGCTGCGGTCCATCAATGGCGGCATCGTCCGCATCATCGTGGACGGTTATGTGGAAGTCATCCGCAATACGCCGTTTCTCGTGCAGCTTTTCATTGTGTATTTCGGCCTGCCGGGCCTCGGCTTCAGGGTAGGGGCGGATACGGCGGCGCTGATCGGCATGACGATCAACCTCGCGGCCTATTCGACGGAAATCATCCGTGCAGGCATCGAGGCGGTGCACAAATCGCAGATCGAGGCGGGCGAGGCGCTCGGCTTCACCAAGTACCAGATCTATCGCCACGTCATCATCGTGCCGGCCATCGCCAAAGTCTATCCCTCACTATGCAGCCAGTTCGTGCTGATGATGCTGGCATCGAGCATATGTTCGGCCATTTCCACCCATGAGCTTGCGGCTGCCGCAGCCTTCGTGGAATCGCAGACCTATCGCTCCTTCGAGGTCTATATCGTCGTCACGCTCATCTATCTTGCGCTGGCGCTCAGCCTGCGGCTCATCCTTGCCCTCGTCGGCATGTGGCTGTTCGGCCGTCGCGTTGCCCGTAAGACGATGACCGCCATGCCGGAGGTGCAGTCATGACTCTTCGAACTTTCGGCTGGAACGAATTCGGCTTCCTGCTGACCGCCCTGCAATGGACCGTGCTTCTGACGATCATTGCGCTTATCGGCGGCGGCATCGTCGGCTTCTTCGTGGCGCTGGCCCGCACCTCGAATTTCAAGGCGCTGCGCATTGCGGCCGGCACTTATATCCAGGTGATCCAGGGCATTCCGGTGCTGATGATCCTGTTCCTGTCCTATTACGGCCTCAGCCTTGCCGGGCTGGAACTGCCGCCGCTCTTTGCCGCCGGCGCCTCGATGACGATCTATACATCGGGTTACCTCGCGGAAATCTGGCGCGGCTGCATCCAGGCGGTGCCGAAGCAGCAATGGGAAGCGTCGGAATCGCTGGCGCTGACCCGCGCCCAGCAATATCGCTACATCATCCTGCCGCAGGCTATCCGCATTTCGCTACCGCCGACCGTCGGTTTCGCCGTTCAGGTCGTCAAGAATACGTCCATCGCATCGATCATCGGTTTCGTCGAACTGGCGAGAGCGGGGCAGCTCATCAACAATGCCACGTTCCAGCCGTTCCGCGTCTTCGT
Organism: Agrobacterium sp. LR_9; assembly: GCF_041954855.1. Classification (NCBI taxonomy): domain Bacteria; kingdom Pseudomonadati; phylum Pseudomonadota; class Alphaproteobacteria; order Hyphomicrobiales; family Rhizobiaceae; genus Agrobacterium; species Agrobacterium sp. LR_9. The sequence goes on along the minus strand of NZ_JAVAYA010000010.1, from coordinate 145,123 downwards.
CGCCGTGGCCGTGCTTTATTTCATCGTCTGCTACCCGTTGTCCCAGCTGTCGCGTTGGCTGGAAAGGAGGCTTCATGCCGGAAGTAATCGTTGAAAACGTTCACAAGAGCTTTGGCGCTCTGGAAGTCCTCAAAGGCGTGTCGCTGACGGTCGGCCGCGGTGAAGTCTTCGCCCTCATCGGCCGCTCGGGTTCGGGCAAGAGCACGCTGCTTCGCTGCATGAACGGGCTGGAGAAGATCAATTCCGGCCGTATCGAAATCGCCGGTCACGCCATCGGGGAAGATGCCAAGGCGCTGCGCAAGCTGCGCACCGATGTCGGCATCGTGTTCCAGAGCTACAACCTTTTCCCGCATCTGACGGTCGGCGAAAACATCATGCTTGCGCCGCGCATCGTCAAGGACGTGGCGAAATCGGAAACGAAGGATATTGCCCGCGAGGTTCTGCAACTCGTCGGCCTTTCGGAGAAATTCGATTCCTATCCGGACCAGCTGTCCGGCGGCCAGCAGCAGCGCGTGGCGATTGCCCGCTCGCTCGCCATGCGGCCGAAGGTGATGCTGTTCGATGAGGTGACCTCGGCGCTCGACCCAGAACTCACCGAGGAAGTGCTGACCGTCATGGAAAACCTCGCCAAAGACGGCATGACCATGATCCTCGTCACCCACGAAATGGCCTTTGCGCGCCGCGTGGCGACCGAAACCATCTTCATGCACAAGGGCAAGATCTGGGAGCAGGGCCGTTCTTCCGAACTCTTCGCCAACCCGCAAACGCCGGAACTCCGGCAATTCGTCAAGGCCGATGTGAAGTAGTTCACCGGCGCAAAGGAAACTTCATGACCACTGAAATCGTGCAATTGTGCCCGCTCATCCCGGCACTGGAAGGCGAACTCGCCGAGCGCTTCACCGTGCATCGCCTGTTCGAGGCTGCTGACAAGGCGGCGTTCCTTGCTGAAAAGGGTGCTTCAGTCCGCGGCGTCGTCACCGGCGGCCATATCGGCCTGCCGGCGGATATCGGCGCTGCACTTCCCAATCTTGAAATTGTCGCCATCAACGGCGTCGGTTTCGACAAGGTCGATCTGACTGACGCGAAACAGCGCGGTTTCCGCGTCTCCAACACGCCTGACGTGCTGACCGCCGATGTCGCCGACCTCGCGCTCGGCCTCGTTCTGGCGCAGGCACGCAAGCTGCCGCAGGCCGACCAGCATGTGCGCACCGGCCAATGGCTGAAGGGCGATATGGGGCTTTCCACCCGCGTGGCCGGCCGCCGTTACGGCATTTTCGGCCTCGGCCGCATCGGTCAGGCAATCGCAAAGCGGCTGGAAGGTTTCGATGCGCGCATTTCCTACACCGCCAGAAACCGCCGCGATGTCGCCTATGATTATTATGACAGCATCGAGGCGCTTGCCGCCAATTGCGACGTGCTGATCATCGCCGCCGCCGCTACTGCCGAAACGCGCCATATCGTCGATGCGGATGTGCTGAAGGCTCTCGGGCCCCAGGGTGTGCTCGTTAATGTGGCGCGCGGTTCGCTGGTGGATGAAAAGGCGCTGGTCGAAGCGCTTGCGAACGGCACGATCGCAGGTGCTGCGCTGGATGTCTTCGAGGATGAGCCGCGTGTGCCGGAAGCGCTTTTCGCCTTCGACAATGTCACGCTCGCGCCGCATGTCGGCAGCGGCACGCACCAGACGCGGCGCGCCATGGCCGATCTCGTTCTCGCCAATCTCGATGCCCATTTTGCCGGGAAAGAACTGCCGACACCGGTGGTGTGACCGTCAACGAATTGCCGCCTGTGGCCTTGACGGCGCAGCTTCGGTTGCGCCGTTTTGATTCAAGCCGGCAGGGCTTCAGGGAGGCTGCTGCAAAAGGCGGGTTTCCCGGCAATCTCCCGCCGTTGTTCATATTTATATAATACGTATAATCCTACTATTCTGCTTCCTTATAAAATGATGAGGCGGAGAGGTGCGTTCCAAAGGCCCGAAGACACCCGAAGAAAACCGGATGTCGCGAAAAAAGCGCGATGTCACCCCGTCCGCCACTCGTGACATGAGCGAAAACAGCAATCCTTCCGACCGGCACGCGCTTCTGGAAGCGATGATCGACCACGTGCCGGATTTTATCTATGCCAAGGATCTGGAAGGGCGCTTTCTTTTTGCCAATCGCGCCATCGTCACCGAAAACGGCTTTGACACGGTCGAGCAACTGATCGGGCTCACCGACTACGATATTCACGGCGAAGCGGCGCGGCGTGCCGGCATTCCCGATACCGAGGCGCGAGTGATGCGCACCGGCGAACCGGATCTCGGTTACGAAGAGCGCGCCATGCGCGGGGATATCGACCGCTGGCTCATGATGTCGCGCGTGCCGCTGAAGGACAAGGCCGGCAACATCATCGGCGTGGTCGGCGCCTCGCGGGACATAACCCAGAAAAAGGCCTCTGAAAGACTGCTTCAGGCGCAGGCGCATATTCTGGAAATGATCGTCGCGGCAGCGCGTATCGAGGATTTTCTTGAGGAATTCGTCAAGGCCATCGAAAATCTCGCGACCGGACTGGCCTGCGCGGTGCGGGTGTTCGATGCGGCGGAAGGGGAACCTTCCGTTTACGCCTCGCCGGCGCTTGCGCAGCAGGAGGGGCTGGTCGCACTTGTCTCCAGTGTCAGCGATCCTGAGAGCCTTATCCATCCGGCAGAACACATGGCCTTCAGTTTCGATATTCCCGCCAGCGAAGGCAAGGCGCATGGTTTCGTCTGGTGCATGCTGGCCGGCCGCCAGCCGGATGCGGCGCTGGTGGAGTTCATAGGTGCGGCGGCGCGCATGGCGGGGCTGGCGATCGACCGCAAAAGGGCGGCGGAACATATCGCCTTCCTGGCGGATCACGACATGCTGACCCGGCTGCCGAACCGCCGTTTCCTCGATACGAGACTGCCGGAAATACTGGCGGCGGCGGCAAAGGCGAACCGAAGGGTCGGTATCGGTTTTCTCGATCTCGACAATTTCAAGCAGATCAACGATACGCTCGGCCACAGCATCGGCGACGCATTGCTGTCGAAAACCGCCGAGCGCATTGCGAAAAGCCTCCGGAAGAACGATCTCGTTCTCAGGGTCGGCGGCGACGAGTTCGTCATCATTCTTGAAGAGCGCAGGGACGATGTCGAAAACCGCCTGCAGCGCATCCGCGCCGCTGTCTCGCAGCCATTGCGTATCGGCAATTACGATATCAGGGTCACCTGCAGCATCGGCATGGCCTTTTTCCCGGAACATGGGGAAACCACGGCGGAAATCGTCGCGGCGGCCGATCTCGCCATGTATGAGGCCAAACATACCGGGCGCGATAGCATTGCCACCTTCACCCCGAATATGGCGGATGATCTGAGAAAGAAGTTCACCCGCATCGAGGAATTGCGAAAGGCAGTAAAGAGGGACGAGTTCGTGCTGCACTTCCAGCCGCAGGTCGATCTTGTCAGCGGCCGGATCAGCGGCGTGGAGGCGCTGGTGCGCTGGCAGCACCCCACGGAAGGTCTGCTCGGTCCTGCGGAGTTCATCGGGCTTGCGGAAGAAACCGGCCTGATCGTCGAACTCGGAGAAAGCATTCTCGAAAAGGCCTGTCGTCAGGCACAGGCATGGGCCGCCGGCGGCCTGTCGCCCGTCAAAATGGCGGTCAATATCTCTCCGCGGCAGTTTCAGGGCGGGCTGGTGCAGCAGATCAGGTCGGTGCTCAAGGAAACTGGCCTTGCGCCATCCCTGCTGGAAATCGAAATCACCGAGACGCTCATCATTCAGGATGTCGAAACATCGGTGCGGATCATGCGGGCCATCAAACAGATGGGTGTCAGCCTGGCGCTGGATGATTTCGGTATCGGTTATTCCTGTCTCGGCATGCTCAAGACATTCCCGCTCTCGTGCATGAAGATAGACCGCTCGTTCCTGACCCATCTGCCGGAAAAGACCAAGGACAGCGCCATCGTCTCGATCATGATCCAGCTTGCCGGATCTCTCGGCATCGATGTCATTGCCGAAGGTGTGGAGGCCAGCGAGCAGGCGACATTTCTACGGGATGCCGGCTGCCCCTACGGTCAGGGTTATTACTTCAGTCGCCCGGTGCCGGCAGAGGCGATCGAAGACATGCTGGCGAAGACGACGATATTCGCGACCGGCTTACCCGAACACCGCCTATAAGCTGCCTCGGGCGACCGGTTGTTTCAGATCGTCCAGATATGGCTTCCAGGGAGAGGCCGGGCGGACGTTTTGTCGCCTGCATCCTTTCTTCTTCCTCGATGAAAACCACTTTGCTTCCCCATGCCCGCGCGTGCTGACGCCTCCTGATCCGGACGGGACGGGAGCGTTTGTTGTTTTTGTGTCTTATAATTTAGAAATTTAAGGCAATATTTAAAAGTAATAAATTCTATTATTTTGAAATAATAATAAGAAGTATTATATTTTAAACTATTAAATTGTTGTAATTTTACTACGAAATTGAATTGTGTACTTTGTCTGTATTTGTATTTTGTCGATTTAAATTGCGAGTCTGCGGCAACTTCTGTCATTTGCTGAATCAGCGCAGGGAAGCGGGCGGCAGGGAAAGACCAGCCCTCAAATTTGCGCATTCGTTGAAAAATTTTTGACTGGAGATTACAAATGAACATCAAGAGCCTTCTTATCGGCTCCGCTGCGGCTCTCGCAGCAGTATCCGGCGCACAGGCCGCTGACGCCATCGTCGCTGCCGAGCCGGAAGCCATGGAATATGTTCGCGTCTGCGACGCTTTCGGCACCGGCTTCTTCTACATCCCCGGCACCGAAACCTGCCTGAAGTTCGACGGTTACGTACGTTTCCAGACGGACTTCGGTCGCGGCAAGGCTGGCGACTCGGATTGGGACAGCTTCTCGCGCGCCCAGTTCAACATCGATACCCGCACCGACACCGAACTGGGCGCTCTGCGCGGCTATATCGGTTTCCGTGGCGATGCCGACCAAGACAGCAGCCGCGGCGTTGTCGTCGATCAGGCATTTATCGAGCTCAGCGGCCTCAAGGTCGGTTTCTACTACAACTGGTGGGATGATGGTCTCGCTGGCGAATATGACCAGCTCAGCTCCAACAAGACCCGTCTGAACGCTATCCGTTACACCTACGATGCCGGCTCGTTCTACGCTGGTGTTGCAGTTGAAGAACTCGAAGGCGTTATCGCTGGCAACGATGCTGATTTAGCAGCTACAGTAATCTCTGGAAGGGTTAGCGGTGGTTACACCGCCATCAACAAAACAAACAACCTCGGCGTAGCCCAAGGCAACTGGACCACCGCCAACGGAAAAAGCGCCACCGACAACAACGTCGGTATTAGCGCTATCATCGGCGGAAAGTTCGGCGCTGTTAAGGCCAACGTCCTCGGCGGTTACGACACCAATGCTGAGAATGGCGCAATCCGCGCAATCCTGACGGCAGACCTCGGTCCGGGCACGTTCGGCCTTGCTGGCGCATGGGCATCGGGTGCCAATGCATATTACGAAGAATCGGAATGGACCGTGGCCGCCGAATATTCGATCAAAGCAACCGACAAGCTGACCATCACCCCCGGCTTCCAGTACTTCGGTACGCTGGATATCGGTAAGGACGGCAAGTTCACGGGTGATCGCGATGCATGGCGCGCTGGCGTCGCTGCTGGCTACAAGATCACGTCTGGTCTCTCCACCAAGGTTGCGGTGACCTATCAGGACGTCGACGGCCGCGAAGGTCGCGACAGTGGTGCTGGCGACAGCTGGACCGGTTTCGTTCGTCTCGAGCGCGCGTTCTAATAGTCTACAAAAAGCATAGTAGGGTTAGACAACTCAGATCCACCCCGTTTCCGAACGGGTGAGTCACTAGCTCCAGTCAAAGTTCCTGACATGATGTCAGGTTTACTCCCCGGACCCCTCCAGGCCGGGGAGTTTTTGCGCTTATAGTCGATACGTGGATGGCGGCTCCGTCCATTTGGTCGGAGAATGCGCGCAGGCTTGCTGCTCTTCCCTTGCTCGCAAATGTGATACAGCAAAATCGGCTATCCCGTGAGGAGGGCAATTGAGTAATTGTCTGCAATATGAAATATTATTGTATACAATAAATCAGGTACTCCCATGGAATTCGATTTTACCGCGCTTGAGCCGCAAAGCCGTTATCGTTTGCTGACCAATTTTATCGGTCCACGGCCGATAGCGCTTGTCACGACGCGCTCGGCCGCTGGTCACAACAATGCCGCGCCGATGAGCTTTTTCAACGTTTTCTCCCATGATCCGCCGATCGTTGTTCTCGGCATCCAGCCGCGTGTGACGGGCGAGGAGAAGGATACGATGGCCAATATTCGTCGCACCGGCGAATTCGTCATCAACATGGTCGATATGGCTCTGTCCGAACAGATGCTCGTCTGCGGCCTGGGTTTCGAGAGCGAGGTCGATGAACTTTCGATTGCCGGACTGACGGCCATGCCCTGCAGCAAGATCGATGCAAGCTTTGCGGCGGAATCGCCCTGCGCCTTCGAATGCCGTGTGGAGCGCCTGATCGATTATCCACGCCGTACCCTTGTTCTGGGCGAAGTCGTGCACATGCATGTCCACAAGGATTGTCTCGATGCGGAAGGGCGTTATGTCGATCCGGACCGATATCAGCCCATCGCGCGCCTGCATGCCGATAATTACATCAGCTCGGATCGCCAGTTCGTCCTCAAGGCGCCTGCGATGAGCGACTTCATCAAGCCGACTGGCGAGTGAAGGTTTCTGCGACTGAAGCGCCGAATACCTTTTGCCTGCCGCCGCAAACTCGAGAAAATGAGAGGGTAGGGCATCGCGGCGGCGATGACGATTGGTTTCGTTTCCCGGCGCTGTGCGGCAGGTCAGGCGAAACGACGGATGGGTCAATGCCGCGATAAAGCTGCGTCCAGTGCGGTTGGAGTGGTTGACCGAACGTCGCGGCCATGACTGCCCGTGCCTGATGGAATCCAGTCTCGCCACCCCGTGCGGTTTCAGGAAAACAACGGCATTCATTTGCGGGCTTCCCCGCCTCGTTCTAGTGTTCTCCTGCTCGCACCATCGCAGGGTCGCGAGCGACGCGGGAGGACGCATGATCGACAAGCTGGAATTTTTCATTGCATTGGCGCGCGCAGGGCATTTTGGCCGCGCGGCAGAGGAGTGCGGCGTTTCCCAACCCAGTCTCTCGGCCGCGATCCGGCAGCTGGAGGACCAGCTTGGTGTCGTTCTTGTGGTGCGTGCGGCGCGTTATCAGGGGCTGACACCGGAGGGCCAGCGTGTTCTCGAATGGGCGCGTCGCATCGTCGCCGATACGCGCACCATGCGTGAGGAAATGCGTGCGGCGCGCAAGGGTCTGGCGGGCCACATCCGCCTTGCGGTCATTCCGACGGCCCTTGCGATGGTGCCGCGATTGACGGAATCCTTTCAGGCGCGGCATCCCGACGTGACCTTTTCCGTGACGTCACGCACCTCGCTTCAGGTCCTGAGCCAGATCGAAAACCTCGAGATCGATGCGGGAATCAGCTATCTCGACAATGAACCTCTTGGCCGAGTGACCACGGTACCGCTCTATTCGGAGCGATATCACCTGATTGCAGCAGCCGGCACGCCGCTCGCCGATCAGGAAAGCGTTACCTGGAAGCAGGTTTCAGGTCTTAGGTTATGCCTATTGACTTCGGATATGCAGAACCGTCGCATCATCAACAAGCATATGGCGGAAGCGGGCGTTGAGGTGAAGCCGACATTGGAGTCCAACTCCATGATTGTGCTGTTTTCGCATATCCGAACCGGACAATGGGCTTCAATAATGCCGCGTAACATAGCGGAATCATTCGGTTTTCCAAAACAGATCAGAATGATACCGATTACCGAGCCGGATGCGGAACATCTGGTGGGGCTGATCGCGACCTATCGTGAACCGCACACCCCGCTCGTTTCTGCGCTTCTTCATGAGGCGCGTCAGCGCGCAGCGGCGATGGCTTTTGATAGGAATTTCCTATCGGTTGACGAAAACACATTATTGACCTGATCCGGCCGACCTCGCCATTCTCCAGAACCATGCAGGGGCTGCGCCGGGACTGAAAAACATGTGCCGCTCGCCATACCTGCCCCTGTCGGTTTGGGAGGACTGGCTTATGAATATCCGTGCGGTTGCCGCAGATGAGGCGGCTCGTGTTTCCGCCATCATTGACGAACTTCTCCACCTGGAGGGGCCATTGCTGCCCATTCTGCACGCGGTGCAGGAAGAATTCGGCTACATACCGGAAAGCGCCAAGCAGATCGTCGCATCCGCGCTGAATATTTCGCGCGCCGAGGTCCATGGCGTCGTGACCTTCTATCCCGATTTTCGAGATCATCCGTCCGGCCGGCATGTGCTGAAGCTCTGTCGCGCCGAGGCTTGCCAGTCGATGGGTGGCGAGCCTCTTGCGGAAACCATCAAGAACCGGCTCGGCCTTGACTGGCACGAAACCGCAGCCGACGGTTCCGTCACGCTGGAGCCGGTTTTCTGTCTCGGGCTTTGCGCACAGGCGCCCGCGCTGATGCTGGATGGCGAGCTTCATGCGCGACTGGATGAGCACTGTCTTGGCGACATTCTGGCGGAGGCGCGCCGATGAGTGTCACCGTTTTTGTTCCAGGCGATTCCGCCGCGCTTGCCGTTGGCGCAGACCGTGTCGCCGAAGCAATCGGCCGCGAGGCGGCCAGCCGCAACCTCGAGGTTCATATTGTCCGCAATGGCTCGCGCGGCATGCTCTGGCTTGAAGTGCTGGTGGAAGTGCGCACCGAACATGGCCGTATTGCCTACGGGCCGGTCAAGGCCAGCGACGTTGCTTCGCTTTTCGATGCGGGTTTTCTCACCGGCGGCGAGCATCCTCTCTGTCTCGGGCCGACGAAGGACATTCCGTTCCTGAAAAGCCAGACGCGCCTGACATTTGCCCGCTGCGGCGTTACCGATCCATTGTCGCTTGCGGATTACCGCGCCTATCAGGGCTTGAAAGGCCTCGAAAAAGCCGTCGCCATGGCGCCGGCCGATATCGTTGCGCAAGTGACCGAAAGCGGCCTGCGCGGACGCGGCGGCGCGGGTTTCCCGACCGGTATCAAATGGAAGACCGTCGCCGATGCGGTGGCCGACCAGAAATATATCGTCTGCAATGCCGATGAGGGCGATAGCGGCACCTTCGCCGACCGCATGATCATGGAAGGCGATCCCTTCGTGCTGATCGAAGGCATGGCGATTGCCGGCCTCGCCGTCGGCGCGACGAAAGGTTTCATCTATACGCGCTCGGAATATCCTTACGCCATCAAGGTCATGGAGCAGGCAATCGCAATCGCCCGCCGCGAAGGCATCATTGGCCCATCCGTGCTTGGTTCCGGGCGGGCCTTCGATCTCGAAGTGCGCATGGGTGCCGGCGCCTATGTCTGCGGCGAGGAAACCTCGCTTCTGAACAGTCTGGAAGGCAAGCGCGGAACCGTGCGCGCCAAGCCGCCGCTTCCTGCTTTGCAGGGCCTGTTCGGCAGGCCCACCGTCGTCAACAATGTGATTTCGCTCGCCTCCATTCCGGTCATCATGGATCGCGGCGCGGCGTTTTATCGCGATTTCGGCGTCGGCCGCTCGCATGGCACCATTCCCATCCAGCTTGCCGGAAACATCCGGCATGGTGGGCTTTATGAGACCGCCTTCGGCCTGCCGCTCGGGCAGCTGATAAATGATATCGGTGGCGGCACGATCACCGGCCGCCCGGTCAAGGCGGTGCAGGTGGGCGGTCCGCTCGGGGCCTATTTCCCGGTTTCGCTGTTCGACACGATCTTCGACTATGAAGCCTTCACGGCCGCCGGTGGCCTGATCGGCCATGCCGGCATCGTGGTTTTCGACGATACTGCCGATATGCTGCATCAGGCCCGGTTCGCGCTGGAATTCTGCGCCGTCGAAAGCTGCGGCAAGTGCACGCCCTGTCGCATCGGCTCCACACGCGGCGTCGAGACGGTGGACAGGATCGCGCTCGGCATCGAGCCGGAGAAAAATACGGCACTCCTCGCAGATCTCTGCGAAACCATGAAATTCGGTTCGCTATGTGCGCTCGGCGGTTTCACGCCCTATCCCGTCATGAGCGCACTTCGGCATTTCCCTGATGATTTTGCCCCCATCCCACGTGTTGAAGCGGCGGAGTAAGACCATGGCCCTTGTAACGGAATTCGACTATGGAACCCCCAAATCCCACGCAACTGACATGGTGACGCTCACCATCGACGGCAGGCAGGTGACTGTGCCTGCGGGAACCTCGATCATGCGCGCCTCGCGCGAAGCGGGTATCGATGTTCCAAAGCTCTGCGCCACCGACATGGTGGATGCCTTCGGTTCCTGCCGCCTCTGTCTGATCGAGGTGGAGGGCCGCAATGGCACCCCCGCCTCCTGCACCACGCCTGTCGCCCCCGGTCTCGTCGTGCACACGCAGACGGAGCGGCTGAAGCAGATCCGCAAGGGCGTGATGGAGCTTTATATCTCCGATCACCCGCTCGACTGTCTGACCTGCGCCGCCAATGGCGATTGCGAGCTGCAGGATATGGCCGGCGCCGTGGGCCTGCGCGATGTGCGCTACGGATACGAAGGCGACAACCACGTCAAGGCCCGCACTGGCGATGGCGATCTTAACGCGCGCTGGATGCCGAAGGATGAAAGCAATCCCTATTTCACCTATGATCCTTCCAAATGCATCGTCTGCTCCCGTTGCGTGCGCGCTTGTGAGGAAGTGCAGGGCACTTTCGCGCTGACGATCGAAGGACGAGGTTTTGAAAGCCGTGTGTCGCCCGGCGCGCATGAGGCGTTCCTCGATTCCGACTGCGTTTCCTGCGGCGCCTGCGTGCAGGCCTGTCCGACGGCGACGCTGACGGAGAAATCGGTGATCGAGATCGGCCAGCCGGAGCATTCGCTGGTCACGACCTGCGCCTATTGCGGCGTTGGCTGCTCCTTCAAGGCGGAAATGCGCGGTGAAGAGCTGGTGCGCATGGTGCCGTGGAAGGACGGGCAGGCCAATCGCGGCCATTCCTGCGTCAAGGGCCGCTTCGCTTATGGTTATGCCACCCACAGGGACCGCATTCTCAACCCGATGATCCGCGAGAAGATCAGCGATCCATGGCGGGAAGTCACATGGGAGGAGGCCTTCTCCCATGTCGCGTCAGAGTTCCGGCGTATCCAGGGTCAATATGGCCGGGAATCCATCGGCGGCATCACCTCGTCCCGCTGCACGAACGAAGAAACCTTCCTCGTCCAGAAACTCATCCGCGCCGGCTTCGGCAATAACAACGTCGATACCTGCGCCCGCGTCTGCCATTCGCCGACGGGCTACGGTCTCGGCCAGGCCTTCGGCACCTCCGCCGGCACGCAGAATTTCGATAGCGTCGAGCAGTCCGATGTGGTGCTGGTGATCGGCGCCAATCCGACGGATGGGCATCCTGTTTTCGGTTCGCGGCTGAAGAAGCGGCTGCGACAGGGCGCGAAGCTGATCGTCATCGATCCGCGCCGTATCGATCTCGTCCGCACGCCGCATGTGGAGGCGTCCTTCCACCTGCCGCTGAAGCCCGGAACGAATGTCGCGGTGCTGACGGCGCTTGCGCATGTCATCGTCACGGAAGGGCTGTTCAACGAAGCCTTCATTCGCGAGCGCTGCGACTGGTCGGAATTCGAGGATTGGGCCGCTTTCGTCGCAGAACCCCAGCATAGCCCGGAAGAAACCGAAAGCTTTACCGGTGTGCCGGCGGAAGAGGTGCGCGGCGCCGCGCGTCTTTATGCCAGGGGTGGCAATGGCGCCATCTATTACGGGCTCGGTGTCACCGAACACAGCCAGGGGTCTACCACGGTGATGGCAATCGCCAATCTGGCCATGGCGACCGGCAATATCGGCCGCCCCGGTGTAGGCGTTAATCCGCTGCGCGGTCAGAACAATGTTCAGGGTTCCTGCGACATGGGGTCTTTCCCGCACGAGCTTCCCGGCTATCGGCATATTTCCGACGATGCCACGCGCGACATCTTCGAGAAACTCTGGGGCGTGAAGCTTAACAACGAGCCGGGGCTGCGTATTCCCAACATGCTCGATGCGGCCGTGGATGGCAGCTTCAAGGGCATCTATATTCAGGGCGAGGACATTCTCCAGTCCGATCCGGATACGAAGCACGTCTCGGCCGGTCTCGCCGCGATGGAATGTGTCGTGGTGCACGATCTCTTCCTGAACGAGACGGCGAATTACGCCCATGTCTTCCTGCCGGGATCCACGTTCCTCGAAAAGGACGGCACCTTCACCAATGCCGAGCGCCGCATCAACCGCGTCCGCAAGGTCATGTCCCCGAAGAACGGTTATGCCGACTGGGAAGTGACGCAGAAGCTGGCGCAGGCCATGGGGCTTGCATGGAACTACGCGCATCCGTCCGAGATCATGGACGAGATCGCGGCGACGACACCGAGCTTTGCCGGTGTTTCCTATGACTATCTGGAGGAGAAGGGCTCGGTGCAGTGGCCCTGCAACGAGAAATTCCCGGATGGTTCGCCGATCATGCACGTGGATGGTTTCGTGCGCGGCAAGGGCAAGTTCATCCGCACCGAATATGTGGCGACGGACGAACGCACCGGTCCGCGGTTCCCACTGTTGCTCACCACCGGCCGCATCCTGTCGCAATACAATGTCGGCGCGCAGACACGGCGCACGGAAAACGTCGTCTGGCATGAGGAGGATCGGCTCGAAATCCATCCGCACGATGCCGAACAACGCGGCGTGAAGGATGGCGACTGGATCAAGCTCGCCAGCCGGTCGGGCGATACGACGCTGCGGGCGCTGATCACCGACCGCGTGGCGCCCGGCGTGGTCTATACGACCTTCCACCATCCCGGCACGCAGGCGAACGTCATCACTACCGACTTCTCCGACTGGGCGACCAACTGTCCGGAATACAAGGTGACCGCCGTGCAGGTATCGCCTTCCAACGGGCCGACGGAATGGCAGGAGGAATATGATGCGCTTGGCCGACGTTCGCGGCGGATCAGCGGCAAGCTCGAAGCGGCGGAATAAGGAGAGCCGGGTGCGCCCGGCCTTGTCACACACAGAGGCGTCGGCCGGCAGCCGGCGCGGGGGAAGAGGTCATGTTGCTCAACCACACCGATGAAAAGCTGGTGAGAATGGCGAACCAGATCGCGACATTCTTTCTGTCGCAGCCGGAAGACGTTCGCATCGAAGGTGTCGCCACCCACATCAACAAGTTCTGGGAACCGCGCATGCGACGCCGGTTCTTCGAGATGGTGGATGCCGGGGCAGGTGATTTTCTGCCGCTTGTGCTTGCCGCGTCGAAGAAGATCAAGCGGCCCGACGATCCGGCGGCCGATGCCGTGGGTCTCGGCGACGATGCGAAGGGCGCGCCGGGCGGCAAAGGACCAATTGCGGGTGAGTCCCTTTCGGAACCGAGCGTCCCGGAAAGCACAGAGGCTTGAGCGGCGCGACCGCAAAATCACACTTTCGGCCGGACGGGGGACGTTCGGCGATATCGATGTTCGCCCGGCGGGGTGAACGTGACATGTCCAGACATCCACGAGGGAGGTAATGTCAATGGCAGTAGCAGGTGCGACAGCGGGAGAGGCGGCGCAAGCCGGGTTTTTGGACCGCGAACGAATAATCGCAAGACCGGGTTTCAATCGCTGGCTGGTGCCGCCGGCGGCCCTTGCCATTCATCTATGCATCGGCATGGCCTATGGCTTCAGCGTGTTCTGGCTGCCGCTGTCGAAGGCTCTGCCGGCCACGGACCCCAGTTGTTCCAGCCTCACCCTTCTGGGGGCGCTGTTCACCACTGAGTGCAACTGGCGCGTGGCCGATCTTGGCTGGATCTATACGCTTTTCTTCGTTCTTCTCGGCTGCTCGGCGGCCATCTGGGGCGGCTGGCTGGAAAGAGTGGGGCCGCGCAAGGCCGGCTTCGTTTCCGCCTGCTGCTGGTGCGGCGGCATTCTGGTGGCGGCAATCGGCGTCATCACGCATCAGCTGTGGCTGATGTGGCTGGGCGCCGGTGTCATCGGCGGTATCGGCCTCGGCCTTGGCTATATTTCGCCCGTATCGACGCTGATCAAATGGTTCCCGGACCGTCGCGGCATGGCGACGGGCATGGCCATCATGGGTTTCGGCGGTGGTGCGATGATCGGCGCGCCGCTTGCTAATCTGCTGATGAACAACTTCAAGACGGACGTTTCGGTCGGCGTCTGGCAGACTTTCGTCGTCATGGCCCTGATCTATTTCGTCTTCATGATGGCGGGCGCTTTCGGTTACCGCATTCCGCCATCGGGCTGGCGTCCGGAAGGCTGGACCGCGCCCTCCGCCAAAAGCGCGATGATAACCCATCGCCACGTGCACCTGCGCGACGCACATAAGACGCCGCAGTTCTGGCTCATCTGGGCGGTGCTGTGCCTCAACGTTTCGGCAGGTATCGGCGTCATCGGCATGGCTTCGCCCATGCTGCAGGAAATCTTCGCAGGCTCGCTGATCGGCTTACCCGGCGTGGGCTTTGCGGATCTCGATGCAGGGCAGAAGGCGCAGATCGCGGCGATTGCTGCCGGTTTCACCGGGCTGCTTTCCCTGTTCAACATCGGCGGCCGCTTCTTCTGGGCGTCGATGTCCGACAAGATCGGCCGCAAGAACACTTATTTCTGCTTCTTCATTCTCGGCATCATTCTTTATGCGCTGGCGCCGACGCTTGCGACGATGGGCAACAAGGCGCTCTTCGTTCTCGCCTTCGGTATCATCCTGTCGATGTATGGCGGTGGTTTTGCGACCATTCCCGCTTATCTCGCCGATATTTTCGGCACCCAGTTCGTCGGCGCAATCCACGGCCGCCTGCTGACGGCGTGGGCGACAGCGGGCATCGCCGGCCCTGTCGTCGTCAACTACATCCGTGAGGCGCAGATCGCGGCGGGCGTGGCGCCAGGACCCGCGCTCTACACCAGCACCATGTATATTCTGGCGGGCATGCTGGCGATTGGCCTCGTGGCCAATGCCTTCGTGCGGCCGCTTTCGGACAAGTGGTTCATGTCGGATGCGGAGGTCGCGACGCTGCAGGCAAAGACGGCGGCCGCCAATGCCGGCCCGACAGGCTCCTTCGGCATCGGACGTGGCGGGCTGGACACCAAGGCGGCACTTGCCTGGGTTGCTGTCGGTATTCCGCTTCTGTGGGGCGTATGGGTTACCGTGAAGAGCAGCCTTGCACTCTTCGGCTGAGGCAATCAGGCCCGGAAAGCATATGCCGGCTCATGGCCGGCATATGATCTGATAAAAGCGAAAACGTGCAGCTTGCCGGTACGGCGTCCATCAACGCCAGCTGGCAAGCAGTCCTTCGAGTGTTGCGCGGTCTTCTTTGTCCAGACGGGCAAGTCCCGGCGCACGCACGGGGCCAACCTTCATCCCCAGAATTTCCATGGCTTCCTTCACCACGGTCACGTTTGCGCCGTTGCGATATCGTGTCCGCAGCCGTTCGAACAATTCGATCTTTTCGATGATCTTCCGTGCGGCCGGGAAATTGCCGGCCGTCAGGGCGTCGTGAACCTGCAGGGAAAATTGCGGCGCGACATTGACGAGACCGGATGTAAAGCCGCGCGCACCAACCGCCGCGAAGGCGGGCGCCCAGCTTTCAGCCAGTCCACAGACATATAGAGCGCCGTTCGGATCGGAAGCGGCAATCGCGCGCGACAGAAGCATGATGTCGGTCGTCGCGAACTTGATGCCGGCGACATTCGGGTGGCCGGCGAGCCTTACCATGTCATCTACCGAAAAGCCGTCCGCCCGGACATAGGCGACCAGCGGCAATTCGCTGCCCTCCGCAAGGCCGATAAAATAGTCGATCTGCGATTGCGGGGCTGCAAAAGGGTCGACCGGCTGATGCGACATGACGGCGGATGCGCCCATTTCTTTTGCCTGACGCGCCATGGAGAGCGCCTCGCGCTGCGAGCGGCCAATCGCCGCCGTAACCGGGGCTTTGCCGCTGACACCTTTTACTGCGGCCTCATAAACCTTCAGAATTTCCGCGGGCGTCAAGGCGTAGAATTCGCCCGTATTGCCCGCCGCGACGATATTGTGGATGCCTGCCTTCGCGACGCGGGCGTAAACCTCGGCGGTAACACCGGTCTCCACTTCGCCGCCTGCATCGTAAGCCGTTACCGGAACACCGGAGATGCCCTGCAGGGCCTGGCGAAAATCGAATGTCGTCATCAACTGGGTTCCTTAAGATCAAAAGTCATCTTCAGATGGAGAATTTGTGAACGGGCGTGCCGGCGACCGGGGCATCGAATGCGACAACCGTGCCTGCGGTGGTTATTCCGTCCGTCTCGGTGACGAGACTTGTGAGGTAGATTGTCTTGAGGTCGGGACCGCCGAAACACGGCATGGTCGGCCCCTTGAACGGCAGCCGGTAGACCTCGAACAATTCGCCGTCCGGTGAAAAGCGGTTGAGACGTCCCGCCTGAACGCCGGCGCTCCAGTAACAGCCTTCGCAATCGGTCGCCGCACCGTCCGGCCTGCCTTCATCCGGCGCGAAATCGTGCAGGCGTTCGGCCGGGCCGAGCCTGCCGGTCGCGACATCGAAATCGAACGCCTGATACATGAGGCCGCTGCTGTCGGAATGGTACATGCGCCTGCCGTCCGGGCTCCAGGCAAGCCCGTTCGATGTGAACATGTTGCCATCGATGATGCATTCGATGCCGCCATCCGGGGCGACGCGATAGAGGCGGGCATTGCCTGTCTGTATCGCGGCCTCGTCGCGGGTCCCCACCCAGAAATGGCCGTCCGGACCGACCTTTCCGTCGTTGAGGCGGCTGTCGGGCCGCCCGTCGTCCGGGTCGCAGAGAAGATCGAGCTTGCCGCTCGCGGGATCGAGAAGATGCACACCGGTCTTGAGGCCCGCCACGATCAAGCCATTGTCGCAAAGGCCGAGACAGCCCACTTGAGCGGGCATGTCGTATCTGTCGAGTTTTCCACCGGGATGCAGGCGAAAAATGGCAGGCGCGAGAATATCGACGAACCACAGATCGCCGGTTCGCTCGTCCCAGGCAGGCGATTCGCCGACCTTCAGCGGGGTATCGATCAGGGAACGGAGCTTCGGTTCCATGATGTGTGGCTGGCTCACTGGTTCCTCTCCCTCATCCGCCCTTTATGATTCTGTTTTCGACATTGCAGGGTGCGGCCTAGCTGCCGACGCCCTGAAACATGCGGGCGCGCGCCTTCAATATGTGGTCTTTCATCGCGTCATGCGCGGCCTGCTCACGCCGCGCAAAAATCGCTTCCACGATGGCCGTGTGCTCGTTCTGGACTTCGCGCACATGCTGCGGCGTCCGCTTGAGGCTGAGGCTGCGTGTCACCGACTGGCCGATGGCGAAATGGGGCTTGAACCAGATCCGCACCGTGATGTGGAACTGGTTATGGCTCGCCTTCGCGATGGCTTCGTGCAGGGCGAAGTCTTCCTCCGCGCCGAGATCGTTGCGCTCGAGACACTGTTCCAGCGAGGCAATCGCCTGCTCGATACGCACCTTGTCCGCTGCCTGCCAGTTGCGTGCCGCAAGCTCGGCCGCGGAAGCCTCCAATCCGGCCCTGAACTCAAAAAAACGCTGCACGTCGGCCAGCGAGCCGACCGGCACCTGTTGCAACACGGAAGAATCCGGCTGCTGGCGTACATAGGAGCCGGATCCCTTTTGCGAAACAATAAGCTCGTCGTTCCGAAGCCGCTCCAGCGCTTCCCGCACAACCGGCCGCGACGCGCCAAACAGCGACGCCAGATTCTGTTCCGATGGCAACCGCTCGTTCACGGGAAACCGCCCGTCCGAAATCATGCCCACGATTTTTTCGTAGATGATGTCGCTCAGCCGAGTCTCGCCTCGAGCGGCGGCAGATGCAGTGTGATTGTCCATCAGCAGCCCTTCCGTTGCAAATCGCTGAAGTTAATGGGTTTCCTGCATTTCAATCGCAACAGAAATACCGGGGTTTTTGTGAGCGAGAGGGCTGTCCTGCCGATTTTTTCTTTAAGCCTGATCCTGAAAACCGGCCTACAAATAAAAAAGATGTAAAAATCTGTCAATACTTGTAATCATCTGAAAACGCTCATATGGTCTGCCCCTGCCGATGGAGGATCGGCGTGCTGGCTGGCCGGGAGGGCCGTCGCGGTTCGGTGAAAGCCGTTTCGCTGCCGGTGATTTTTTGGGAGGATTGTCGATGCGCGATGGCGAAGCATTTTCACTGGGCGTAACGCGCCGAACCTTTATGGCGGGTGTTGGCGGCGTGGCCGCCCTTTCCGTCATCGGGACCTCGGCGCGGGCTGCCGCCGGCAAGCAGGCGCCGGAACTGGAGGCGCTGGTAAAGGACGGCAAATTGCCGCCTTTAGCCGAACGTCTGCCGAAAAATCCGATGGTGGTGACGCCGCACGAGAAAATCGGCACCTATGGCGGCACATTGCGCCGTGGCCTGCGCGGTTCGTCGGACCATAACGGCATCCTGCGCATGGTCGGCAATCAGGGCCTTGTCCGCTGGAACATGGATTTCACCGAGGTTCTGCCGAACCTTGCGGTGAAATGGGAAGTCAACGACGATGCCTCGCAATTCACCTTCCACTTGCTGGAAGGCGCAAAATGGTCGGACGGCCACCCCTTCACCGCCGATGACGTGGTGTTCGCCATCGAGGACTGCATCAAGAACAAGGAACTTTACAGCGCCACGCCGGCGCAGCTTTCCGTGGCCGGTAAGGCGGTCGATGTCGAAAAAGTCGACGATTTCACGGTAAAGTTCAAATTCGCCGCGCCGAATGCGCTTTATCTCGAAAACCTCGCCACGCCGCTCGGCCAGCATCCGACGCTGTTTCCCAAACACTATTGCAGCAAGTTCCTGCCGAAATACAACACGGCGCTCGATGCCAATGTGAAGGCGGCGGGTGTCTCCAGCTGGACCGAGCTGTTCCGCGCCAAATGCGGCGATATCGAAATTCCGTCCCGCTGGTCGAATGTCGACAAGCCGACGCTTGATCCATGGGTGGTGAAAGAACCCTATTCCGGCGGTGCGACACGCGTGGTTATGACCCGCAACCCTTACTTCTGGCAGGTCGATACCGAAGGCAACCAGTTGCCCTATATCGACGAAATCAATTTCGGCATTTCGCAGGATGTCGAATCGCTGATGCTGAACGTCATTTCCGGCAAGATCGACATTCAGGAGCGCCATATCAGCGTTCTTGCCAACAAGCCGACCCTGTCTCAGAACATGAAAAAGGGTGACTACCGCCTGCTGACGCTGGTGCCGTCTGCCGCACAGCAGTGCCAGATTTACCTGAACATCACCCATAAAGACCCGGCGATGCGCAAGATGTTCGCCGACAAGTCGTTCCGCCAGGCGTTGTCCATCGCGCTCAACCGGCAGGAAATCATTGACATCGTCTATTTCGGTCAAAGCGAGGGCTATCAGGCCGGGCCGCGCCCGACACACCCCTGGTACAATGAAAAGCTGGCGCGGCAATTCACCGAATATGATGCGGACAAGGCGAACGAGCTTCTCGACAAGGCCGGTTACGACAAGAAGAACGGCAACGGCATGCGGTTGCGGCCTGACGGTCAGCCCGTCTTCTTCTCGATTGACGTTATCCCGACGCTCTATCCCGATCTGGTCGATGCGCTGGAACTGGTGAAGGCGCAATGGGCGCAGATCGGCGTCGACATCAAGGTCAACACCATCGAACGCGCGCTCTATTACACGCGCGGCGATGACAATGCCCATGATGCGGCCGTCTGGCCCGGCCCCGGCGGTCTCGATCCGATGCTCGATCCGCGTGATTTCTTTGCCTTCCATCCGCAGGGGTCGCGTTACGCCATTCCGTGGGCGCTCTGGTACACCTCGAATGGCCAGAAGGGCGAAGAGCCGCCGGAAAGCCAGAAGCAGCGCTTCAAGCTGTTCGATGAGGCGCGCTCGACGGCCGACCTTGCCAAGCGCGGCGAGAAGATGAAGCAGATCTTCGACATTGCGGCGGAAGAGTTCGAGACAATCGGCCTCTGCCTTGCGGTGGGCGGTTTCGGCATCATCCGCAACAATCTGCGCAATGTGCCGGAAACGGAACCAGACAGCTGGACCTGGCCCAATCCCGGCCCGGCGCTGCCGCAACAGTTCACCTTCACAAGCTGACATCGCCACATGGGTGTCGCTGCCGCAACGCGGCGACGCCTCTCAGGTTGTTTCGACCACCCACAGCCGTCTCCCTAGTGGAAGGCGGCGCGTGCGGCACAATGTGATTGCGAGAACGACATGCTGCTTTTTATCGTAAAACGCCTGCTGTGGATGATACCGTCCCTGTTTGCCGTCAGTTTCCTTGCCTTTGTCCTGATCCAGCTGCCGCCCGGCGACTATGTGACGACCTATATCGCCACACTGGCCGCCTCGAACGAGGTCATCGACCACAATACGGCGGCGCAGCTGCGCGAACGTTTCGGCCTCGATGACCCGATGATCGTTCAATATCTGAAATGGATCTGGGGCATCGTCAGCCGCGGCGATTTCGGCATTTCGTTCGAATGGCAGCAGCCGGTTTCAGGCCTCATCTGGGAGCGCATGGCGCTGACGCTGGTTCTGGCCATCGCAAGCCTTCTTGCAACCTGGGCCATCGCGCTTCCCATCGGCGTCTTCTCCGCCGTGCGCAAATATTCGATTGGCGATTATCTTTTCACCGCCTTTTCCTTCTTCGGCCTTTCCATACCCTCGTTCCTGCTGGCGCTGGTGCTGATGTATGTCGCGGCGGTGGAGTTCGGGGCCGATGTCGGCGGGCTGTTTTCAGCCGAATACGAGACCGCCTCGTGGAGTATCGCCAAGATGATGGACCTGATGGCCCATATCTGGCTGCCGGTCGCCATCCTTGCCGTGTCTTCCACCGCAAGCCTCATCCGCGTCATGCGCGCCAATATGCTGGATGAGTTGCCCAAGCCCTATGTCACCACCGCGCGGGCAAAAGGCTTGTCCGAGTTCAAGCTGCTGACGAAATATCCGCTCAGAATTGCGCTCAATCCGTTCATCTCCACCATTGCATGGCTGTTGCCCAATCTCATTTCGGGCTCCGTGGTTGTCGCAATCGTGCTCAACCTGCCGACGGCCGCGCCGCTGCTTTTGCAGTCGCTGATGGCGCAGGACATGTATCTCGCCGGCGCTTTCGTGCTGCTGATCTGCGCGCTGACGCTGATCGGTTCGCTTATCAGCGACATCCTGCTTGCGCTGGTCGATCCGCGCATCCGGCTCGAATAGGAGGGCGCCATGAGCGATATCACCATGACCACCAATGCCCGGCAGGACCGCGCCGCCGTCGCCTCGCAGTGGCAGCTCATCTGGTGGGCCTTCAAGCGCCACAAGCTGGCCATGGCAGCCCTGTTCATCACCGTCGCCATGTATATCGTTGCGCTGGTGCCCGGCTTTTTCGCCATCAACGATCCGGTGCTGCAGAATGCCCGCGCCACCTTCCATCCGCCGCAGCGCGTCCATTTCATCGATACGACCGAGGGTTTCTCGCTCGGGCTGCATTATTATCCGTTGAAGCTGACCCGCAATCCTGAAACGCTGGCGGCCGTCTTCGTTGAAGATACGGCGAAGAAAATTCCGGTCCAGCTTTTCGGTCGCGGTTACGAATATTCCGTATTTGGCCTGTTCACCACGGATATACATCTGTTGGCCTCCACCGATAAAACGCGCCCGCTCTTCCTCTTCGGTGCGGATCGTCTCGGCCGAGATGTCTTCAGCCGCGTGGTGCAGGGGGCGCAGGTCTCCCTGTCCATCGGTCTTGTCGGCGTGTTCTTCTCGTTGCTGCTCGGCGTCGTTCTGGGAGGCATTTCGGGATATTACGGCGGCCGCATCGATTTCGTCATGCAGCGCGTGATCGACTTCGTGCTGTCGCTCCCCACCATTCCCATCTGGCTGGCGCTGGCCGCCGCCCTGCCGCAGGGCTGGCCTGCCACGCTGCAATATATGATGATCACCATCATCCTGTCGCTGACCGGCTGGGCGCAGCTTGCCCGCGTCGTTCGCGGCCGGTTCCTGTCGCTCAGGACCGAAGAATTCGTGGCTGCGGCCAGGCTGGATGGCGTGCCGGAAGGGCGCATCATCTTCCGCCATATGCTGCCCAGTTTTTCGAGCCATATCATCGCTTCTGTCACCCTTGCGGTGCCGGCGATGATCCTTGCGGAAACATCGCTGTCCTTCCTTGGTCTCGGACTCCAGCCGCCCACCATTTCCTGGGGCGTGCTGCTTCGCGAGGCGCAGAACATCCGCTCGATTGCGACTGCACCCTGGCTGTTCCTGCCCGGTGTGGCGGTCGTCATTGCCGTCATGGCGCTCAATCTGCTCGGCGACGGTCTGCGCGATGCAGCCGACCCCTATAACAAGTGAGGCCCCGGATGAGCGATATTCTCTCCATGAAGCCAGCCAAACCCCTGCTCGAAGTCCGCAATCTGGTGACCGAATTTCCGGTCAGAAACGGTGTGTTCCGGGCGGTCAACGACCTGTCTTTCTCCATCGATCCCGGCAAGACGCTCTGCGTCGTCGGCGAAAGCGGCTCCGGCAAATCCGTCACCGCCCGTTCGATCCTGCAAATCATCGACAGCCCCGGCCGCATTGCGTCCGGCTCGATCATCCTCAACCGCGCCGACGGCACGTCTCTCGATCTGGCAAAGCTCGATCCGCGCAGCCGGGCCATCCGCTCGGTGCGCGGCGCTGACATCGCGATGATCTTTCAGGAGCCGATGTCGTCGCTTTCACCCGTGCATACCGTGGGTGACCAGATCACCGAAGTCCTGCGCCTGCATCTGAAGATGAGCAAGGCAGAGGCGCGGGCCGAGGCCATCGAACTGTTGCGGCAGGTGGAAATCCCTAACCCTGAAAAGGCGCTGGATCGTTACGCCTTCCAATATTCGGGCGGCATGCGCCAGCGCGCGATGATCGCCATGGCGCTGGCCTGCAAACCGCAACTCCTGATCGCCGACGAACCGACGACGGCGCTCGATGTCACCACACAGGCCGAAATCCTCGACCTGATATCGCGGCTGCAAAAGGCGCACGGCATGGCTGTGCTCTTCATCACCCATGACATGGGCGTGGTGGCGCAGATTGCCGATGACGTGCTGGTCATGCATCACGGCGTCGCCAAGGAATATGGCACGGTCGACGAGATATTCCACAATCCGAAAGATCCCTATACCCGCATGCTGATCGGCTCCGTTCTGAAGCTGGAGCAGAAGGCGGAAATCCGCCTGGCCCGCCCGCCGCTCGATCTTGCGGCCGCGCCCATCCTCGAGGTCAACGACCTCTCCATGCATTTCGGCGAGATGAAGGCGCTGGACGGCGTATCGATCCGGCTGCTTCCCGGCGAAACGCTCGGCATCGTCGGCGAAAGCGGCTCCGGCAAGACCACGATGGGCCGCTCGATCATGCGCCTCTACGATCCGACCGGCGGTGCGATGCTCTATCGCCGTGCGGATGGCACGGTGGTCGATTTGGCGAAAATCGAGGGTGCGGAGCTGAAAGCCGCGCGGCGCGAATTACGCATGGTGTTTCAGGACCCGTTCGGATCGCTCAATCCACGCATGACGGTGGCGCAGGTGATCGGCGAGCCATTGCTCGTGAACGGTATTGCAAAGGGCAGGGAACTGGATGAACGCGTCTGCGCGCTGATGGAGCAGGTGGGTCTCGACCCTGCCGGGCGCGAGCGTTATCCGCACGCTTTTTCCGGCGGCCAGCGCCAGCGTATAGGCATCGCCCGCGCCATCACGCTGAAGCCGCGCATCATCGTGGCGGATGAGGCAACCTCGGCGCTCGATGTTTCGGTGCGGTTCCAGGTGCTGGATCTTTTGATGCGGCTGCAGGACGAGCTTGGCCTCGCTTATATCTTCATCAGCCACGATATCGGCGTCATCCGCTATATGTGCGACCGCGTCGGGGTGATGTATCGTGGCAAGCTGGTGGAAGTGGGAGACGCCGAAAAGGTCTGCAACGCGCCGGATCACCCTTACACACAGGCGCTTCTTTCCGCCATTCCGCGCCCGGACCCGCGCGACCGGGATCGCACCCGCAGATTCCGCTACGTCGAACCATCCGAAGTCAAGAACGGGGCCGTCGCCCGTTAGTGCCGGGCCTGTCGCAAGCTGCAATTTATGAGGAAGACTGAAGCATGAAAATCGATCGCATGCGGGTATTCGTCACCCGCGACAAGGACCGCCCCCGCGTCATCGTCGCTCTCGATACGGATGACGGTTTGACCGGTTGGGGCGAGTGTTACAATCACGGCCCCGATCTCGCCCTGCCGCCGGTGCTGGACTACCTCTACAGCTTCCTTGCCGGGCAGGACCCGACGCGAGTTGAATATCTCTACAACCTCCTGCTCCAGCAGAACCGCTTTCCGCCCGGAGCGCTCGGTCTGTCGGCAATCTCGGCGCTCGATCATTGCCTCTGGGATCTCGCGGCCAAAGCGGCGGGGGTGCCGGTCTACAAACTGCTGGGCGGCGAAGTACGCGACCGTATCAAGGTCTATGCCGGTGTCTATACGGCCCCGGACGCACCGGCGGCGAAGGAGGAGTTCGACCGGCTGAACGAGGACTGGGGCTTCACAGCCTTCAAGCTCAGCCCATGGCGCGTCGATATTCACGCCCATCGCTGGGGGGAGGTGGTGCGCAGTTCGGCCGAATATTTCCGCTCGCTTCGCGAAACGGTGCGGCCCGACTACGACATCGCCTTCGACGCCCATGCCAAGATTTTCGAGCCAGCGGCCGCCCGCCAGCTTGGCAATGCGCTTGCCCCTTACGACCCGCTGTTCTTCGAAGAGCCTTTGCGTCCCGAAAATATCGAGATGTGGGGAGACCTGAAACAGGGGCTGAACTGCACGCTGGCGACCGGTGAAAGTCTCTATAATCGCAATGAGTTCCTGCGTCTTCTTCAGGTAAAGGGTGCGGATATCATCCAGCCCGACATCTGCGTTGTCGGCGGCATTTCGGAGATGCGCCGCATCGCCACGCTGGCGGAAGCGCATTTCGTCAGCATCGCGCCGCATAACCCGATGGGACCGCTCGCCACCGCCGTCAACGTGCACTTCTCCGCCGCCCAGCAGAATTTCCGCATTCTCGAATACCGGCTGCCGAAAGGGCAATGCTACGTCTATGGCGGCACCGATCTTGAAAAACGCGAGGACGAAACCCGTTATGTCGTCGACCCCTATCTGCCGAAGGACGGATATCTGGAACTGAGGCCGGACCGCCCCGGCTGGGGCGTGGAGATGGATGAAAAAGCCATGCAGGAGGATGGCTATGTTCATTGGCAAAGACGGGTACCCAAACGGCCTGACGGCTCCTATGCCTTCGCCTGAAACGGTTGCGATTGCCTGCGGGCGGCTCTCTGCCCGCCTGCGCCCCGCTTGGGGAGGCAGAATGACCCATCTGCGGCACGCGGACTACGGCGATATTCTGGTGCCGACAACGGAGCAGGAGTTCGAGCCGTTCGACTGGCCGAGGGCCGGCGCATATCCGCTGTTTCCCTATCACAACCGGCTCTATGACGGGTCCTTTGTCCATGCGGGTATCCACCATGACCTGCTGCCGCATCCGGCGCTTGCGCCTGACGCCATGCATGGCCCGGCTCATCGGCGGCCGTGGGAGATTTCATATCTGTCTTCGGATTGGGTCTCACTGGTACTGGACTATGAGGCTGACCGGGAGTGGCCTTTTTCCTTCCGCGCCGAGCAGTCTTTCCTGCTGGAAGATGCCAGCCTTACCGTCGAACTGTCGATAACCAATCGCGCGAATGGGCCAGCGCCGATGTCGCTGGGCTGGCATCCCTATCTGGCGGCCGGGCTCGGTTGCGATGCGCGGACGGACGCCAAACTGCATCATCCGCTGGATGCGCAGAACGTGCCAACCGGCCAGCCGCCGGCACCTCGCCCGAAACCCGCCATTCCCGCCGCAACGGGATACACATTGCATTTCACCGATTGGTCAAGCGCACAGGTCGACTTCGACAGGTTTTCACTACGGCTTAAGGCCGATCCCGTTTTCCGCCATCTCGCCGTGCACCGCATGGAGCGCTATCTCTGTCTTGAGCCCGTTTCCATGGCCGCCGGAGCGCTTGGTTTGCCGCAGGCGCAGCGGGAAGGGCAGGTTCTAGGGACGGTTGCCCCCGGCGAGCGCCTGTCGGGGCGCATCAGGCTCTCCATCGATCTTTAGGAGGGGTGGGTGCGTCTATGACGCCCACCCTTCACCTTCAAAAAAAGCCGTATGCCCATATTTTGAGCGCCAATTATTGCCGCTCAAAAATAAGCTTGACGACGGCAAAAATTTCTCACCAAATGAACCAATATAGGATTGGTTCAGTAAATGGTGCGACTTGACGGTGAACCCCAACGATAACTCCAACTACGCGCTGGCGAAGTTGCGGGAGTACATTCAAACGCAGGATCTTGCGAAAGACCGTCGCCTGCCGACGGAGCGGGCCTTCGCGGAAACCTTCAATGTCGGCCGTCGTGCAGTCCGTCGTGCTCTTGAGGTTCTGGAAGCCGAAGGTCTGATCTGGCGACGGCAGGGGGCGGGAACCTTTGTGGGCGAAAAGCCGGACGATTGGTCCGCCCAGGTGACGGAACTGGTCGCCGGCACGGATATCATGGAAATCATGGAAGTGCGCCTGCGCATCGAGCCGCAACTGGCGCAGCTTGCGGCCATGCGCGCCAAGCCCGCCGAGGTGGAGCGCATGCGCGCCCTTGTCCAGAAGACAGGCCAGAGCACGGATGCCGACGCCAAGGAATTGTGGGATGGTTCGCTTCACCGCCAGATCGCCCAGAGCGCTGGCAACAAATTGTTCCTGTCCATCTTCGATGTCGTCAACCGCATTCGCCAGGACGATGCATGGCAATCGATACGGGAACTGGCGCGCCGCAGCGGCACGAACGGCAAGGCTTCCTTCGAACAGCACATAGCGATCGTCGATGCCATCGCCGATCGCGACCCCGCAAGAGCCGGCGAAGCGATGCGCCAGCACCTTCTCATGCATCAGGAAAGGCTGATCCGCGCCACCTCGCTCGGCTTTCTGGAGGAGAAAACCGGAGAAGACATTGCCGCCCGCAGCACGGGCGATGCCGACAATCCGCTCACGCCGGCCTCATAGGCAGCAGGGCAGACCTGCCGGCCTTTCCGGGCCGGCCAATCAAAAAAAAACAAAGATAACCAGACCAGAGGATAGAACATGAAGAAAATCAAGACATTGACTGCCGCCTTATTGGCCGGTGCATTCCTGTCCACGCCGGCCATCTCGTCCGAATTGCGCATCGGCCTTAACGATGACGCCGACGTTCTCGACCCCGCGCAATCGCGCACTTTCGTCGGCCGTATCGTTTATACCGCCATGTGCGACAAGCTCGTCGACATCTCGCAGGACATGAAGATCGTTCCCCAGCTTGCCACCGAATGGGCCTGGTCCGAGGGCGGCAAGGTGCTGACGATGAAGATCCGCGACGGCGTGAAATTCCACGACGGCGAGACACTGGATGCGGCGGCTGTGGTCGCCACCATCGAGCGCAACATGACCCTGCCGGAATCCCGCCGCAAGAGCGAGCTTTCCTCGGTCGAAAAGGTCGAGGCCACCGGGCCGCTGGACGTCAAATTCACCCTGAAGACGCCGGATGTCACGCTGCTTGCGCAGCTTTCCGACCGCGCCGGCATGATCGTCGCGCCGAAGGCGGCCAAGGAACTGGGCGCGAATTTCGGTTCGAAGCCGGTCTGCGCCGGGCCGTTCAAATTCGTCGAGCGCATCCAGCAGGACCGTATCGTGCTCGAGAAATTTACCGATTATTGGGACAAGGACAAAATTCTGGTCGACAGGGTCGTTTATCTGCCGATCCCCGATACGACCGTGAAGCTTGCCAATCTTCGCTCGGGAGACCTCGATATCGCCGAGCGCATCTCGGCCTCCGATGCCGAGTCCGTCAAGAACGACGCCAATCTGACCTATGCGGATGTCATCGGACCGGGCTACATGGCCATGTATGTCAATATCAACAATGGTTCGCGTGCGGATAATCCGCTCGGCAAGGACAAGCGCCTGCGTCAGGCCTTTTCTTATGCGATAGACCGGGAAGCGATTGGCCAGATCGTCTTTGAGGGCACGTCAAAGGCAGGCAATCAGGCCTTCCCGCCCACAAGCCCGTGGTTCAACCAGAATCTGCCGGTGCCGGCGCGCGATATCGACAAGGCCAAAGCGCTGATGAAGGAGGCGGGTTACGAAAAGCTCGACATCGAGCTTCAGCACGCCAACAACACAACGCAGACGCAGATGATGCAGGTCATCCAGTCCATGGTCGCGGAAGCCGGCTTCAACGTCACCCTGAAGGCCACGGAATTCGCGACTCTTCTGTCCGAACAGACCGCCGGCAACTACCAGCTCAGCCGTTCCGACTGGTCGGGACGTATCGATCCGGATGGCAATCTGCATCAGTTCGTCACCTGCAAGGGCGGCATTAACGATGTGAAATATTGCAATCCCGAGGTCGACAAGCTGCTGAACGAGGCCCGCGCCTCGACCGAGGATGCGGTGCGCAAGGAAAAATACGATGCCGCAAGCGTCATCCTCAACGATGACATGCCGATCATCTATCTTGGCCACCAGCCCTATGCCTATGCCATTTCCAACAAGGTCAAGGGCTGGGCGCCGTCGCCGGATGGCATGATCCGCCTTCTCGGCGTCTCCAAGGACTGAACGCTTCGCATGCGCCGCACGGCCTTGCCGTGCGGCCCTCACGAATTGGCACGAACGAGGGCCATGCCATGCCTGTTTATATCGGCAAGCGACTGCTGGTCGCGATCCCGACGCTTCTGATCATCTCCATCTTCGTCTTCTCGCTGCAGAAACTGCTACCGGGCGATCCGGTGCTTGCCATGGCGGGCGAGGAGCGCGATCCGGCGACGATTGAATTCCTGCGGGAGAAATATCGCCTGAACGACCCTGTGCCGCTGCAATATGTCAACTGGCTGGGCGGCGTCGTGACGGGCGATTTCGGCATTTCGCTGCGCACCAACCAGCCGGTGCTGGAGCTTATCGGCCAGAAGCTGCCGGTCACCATTCAGCTGGCGGTGATGGCGATGTTCTTTGCCATGGTCATCGGCATTCCCATCGGCATTCTGGCCGCCGTCAAGAAGAACACGTGGATCGACTACACGGCCAATATCGTGGCGCTTTCCGGCCTCTCCATCCCGAACTTCTGGCTCGGTATCATGCTGATCCTGCTGGTGTCGGTCAAACTCGGCTGGTTGCCGGCATCCGGTTATGAGTCGATCTTTGTCGATCCCGTCCGCTCCATCGAAACCATGATCATGCCCGCCTTCGTGCTGGGCAACGCGCTTGCGGCGACGCTGATGCGGCATACACGTTCGGCGATGGTGGCGGTGCTCAGTTCCGACTATATCCGCACCGCCCGCGCCAAGGGGCTTTCGCCGCGCGAGATCATCCTGTCGCATAGTTTCCGCAACGCGCTTCTGCCCGTCATCACATTGCTGGCGCTGCTCTTCGGCGAATTGCTGGCCGGGGCGGTGCTGACGGAGCAGATTTTCACCATTCCCGGCTTTGGCAAGATGACGGTCGATGCGGTGTTCACCCGCGATTACGCCGTCGTGCAGGGCATTGTTCTTTGCACCGCCGTCGGCTTCATCCTCATGAACCTTCTGGCCGACATTGCCTATGTCCTGCTCAACCCCCGCCTCAGGGCGACGATCTGAGGCCCCGATATCATGACCGTTCTCGATCAAAACCTCTCCGTAGCGGTAACGCGGCAGGAAAGCCGCGCCTGGAAGAAGATGAAGCGCAACAAATCGGCGCTTGTCGGCATGGTTATCGTGCTGTTTTTCGCCGTCCTTGCCATCGCCGCGCCGATCCTGCCGATTGCCGATCCGGTGGCGACCAGCTGGTCTGCCATCCGCAAGGCGCCCTCGGCCGCCCATTGGCTCGGCACCGATGATCTCGGCCGAGACATCCTTTCCCGCATGATCTATGGCGCGCGCGCCTCGCTGATGGCGGGCGTGGTCTCGGTGATGATCGCCGTGGTCATCGGCGTGCCCTTTGGCCTGATTTCAGGTTATTTCGGCGGTTGGGTGGATATGGTCATATCCCGCATCACCGAAGCGTTGCTGGCCATGCCGTTTCTCATCATGGCGATTGCGCTTGCCGCCTTCCTCGGCCCGAGCCTCACCAATGCGATGATCGCCATCGGCCTTTCCGCCATGCCGATTTTCGTGCGGCTGACGCGCGGGCAGGTGCTGGCGGTCAAGACCGAAGATTATGTCGAAGGCGCAAGGTCCATCGGGCTCAACCACATCGACATCATGACGCGTTACATCCTGCCGAATGTCTTCGCCCCCATCATCGTGCAGGCGACCCTGACGGTGGCGACCGCCATCATCGCGGAGGCGAGCCTTTCTTTCCTCGGCCTCGGCCAGCAGGTGCCGGCGCCCTCCTGGGGTTCGATGCTGAATACCGCGAAGAATTTCCTCAGCCAGGCGCCGTGGATGACGATGTGGCCCGGCATCGCCATCTTCCTCGTCGTCATCGGCTTCAATCTTCTGGGCGACGGCCTGCGCGACGCGCTCGATCCGCGCGAAGCATGATCTTTTAAAGGAAATATCCGAATGAATGAGTTCACCACACGCCCTGAAATCCTTGGCACCTTCGGCGTCGTTACCTCAACGCACTGGATCGCATCGGCCGTCGGCATGGCGATCCTCGAAAAAGGCGGCAATGCTTTCGACGCGGCCGTCGCCACGGGTTTCGTCCTCCAGATCGTCGAGCCGCATCTTTGCGGTCCGGGCGGAGATATGCCCGCCGTGTTTTATTCGAAGCAGAAGGACAAGGTGGAAGTCATCTGCGCACAGGGCCCGGCCCCGAGCGGTGCGACAATTGAACATTATACGTCGGAAGGGCTGAAGCTGATCCCCGGCGACGGGCTGCTCGCCACCGTCATTCCCGGCGCTTTCGACGGCTGGATGCTGATGCTGCGCGATTATGGCACCATGAGCGTGCGCGAAGTGCTGGAACCCGCCATCTATTATGCCGAGCACGGGCATCCGACATTGCCGCGCGTCTCCGCCACCATAAAGGGTCTGGCCGATTTCTTCGAGAAGGAATGGCCGACATCGCATGAGACGTGGCTGCCGGGTGGCGCGGCACCCGAGCCTCACGCCAATTTCCGCAATCCGGTTCTGGCCGCGACCTATCAGCGGATCGTCACCGAAGCCGAAGCGCGTTCCGGCCGCGAAAACCAGATCGAGGCGGCACGCGATGCCTTTTATCGGGGTTTCGTTGCGGAAGCTATCGACGGTTACGTGAGGACAGCGGAAGTCATGGATGCCAGCGGTGCTAAGCACAAGGGCGTGCTGACGGCGCAGGATATGGCGGACTGGAGCGCGACCGTCGAAGCGCCGCAGACGCTCGACTATCACGACTGGACGATTGCCAAGACGCCCGCCTGGGGGCAGGGCCCGGTTCTGCTGCAATCGCTTGCGCTTCTGAAAGGCTTCGACATTGCGGCCATGGACCCCTCCGGTCCCGATTTCATCCACACCATCGTCGAAGCCATGAAGCTCGCTTATGCAGACCGCGAGGTCTATTACGGCGATCCGGAATTCGGGCAGATCCCGACGGAATATCTCCTGTCGGAAGGCTACAATGCCGGCCGCCGCGCGCTGATAAGCGGCGAGGCCTCGCTGGAGCTGCGCCCCGGCACCGTGCCGGGTTACGAAAAGCAGGTGGACGCCACCATGGCCATGCTGGCCGAGATGAGCGGCACCGGCACGGTCTACGAGCCGACCATGTCGCATCTGACGGAGAAGCGTGGCGATACGGTGCATATCGATGTCATCGACCGCTGGGGCAACATGGTCTCCACCACGCCTTCGGGCGGCTGGCTGCAATCCTCGCCCATCGTGCCCGGCCTCGGTTTCGCGCTCAATTCCCGCGCCCAGATGTTCTGGCTGAAGGAAGGCCTGCCGACCTCACTTGCACCGGGCAAACGCCCGCGCACCACGCTGACGCCTTCGCTTGCGCTGCATCAAGGGCGTCCCGCGATGGTGTTCGGCACGCCGGGCGGCGATCAGCAGGACCAGTGGCAACTGCCCTTCTTCCTGCGTTATGCCCATCACGGCAAGAACCTGCAGGCCGCCATCGATATGCCGCTGTTCCACACCGCGCATTTTCCGGGTTCGTTTTATCCGCGCACCAGTTCGCCGGGTGAAATCACCGTGGAGAGCACCGTGGGCGAAGCGACCTTGCAGGAGCTTCGCCGCCGCGGGCACCGCGTCACGGTTGCCGATGCATGGTCGGTCGGGCGGCTCACCGCCGCGCGTCGCGATGCGGATGGTCTGCTGCGTGCCGCTGCAACACCGCGGCTGATGCAGGCCTATGCGGTAGGGCGGTGACACCATGGAGACAAACCCCGTCCTTTCCGTCCGTAACCTCACCACCTCCTTCCTCGTCGATGGCGCGTGGAAGAGCGTGGTGCGCAATGTGTCCTTCGATGTCGCGCCCGGCGAAACCGTCGCGATTGTCGGCGAATCCGGCTCCGGTAAATCGGTAACGTCGCTGTCTCTTATGCGCCTGCTTGCCCCGGCCTCCAGCCGGATCGAGGGTGAAGTGCTGCTCAACGGGCGCGATCTTCTTGCGCTTTCCGAAAGAGAAATGCGCGGCGTGCGCGGCAACGATATCTCGATGATCTTTCAGGAGCCGATGACCTCGCTCAATCCGATCTTCACCATCGGCCGCCAGATTTCCGAAGTTCTCATCCGGCACAAGGGGCTTTCGAAGCAGGAGGCGCGGGCGGAGACGGTGCGGCTTTTGGAAAAGGTTCGCATTCCCAACGCCTCCGGTCGTTTCGACGAATATCCGCACCAGTTTTCCGGCGGTATGCGCCAGCGGGTGATGATCGCCATGGCGCTCGCCTCACGGCCGAAACTGCTGATCGCCGACGAGCCGACGACGGCGCTCGACGTCACCATTCAGGGCCAGATACTCGATCTTATCAAGCTGTTGCAGGAAGAGGAGGGCATGTCCGTCCTCTTCATCACCCATGACATGGGCGTCGTGGCCGAAATCGCCGACCGGACGATCGTGATGTATCGTGGCGATGAAGTCGAGACCGGACCGACCGAGGACATCTTCCGGCGCGGCAAGCACCCCTATACGCGGGCGCTGCTTTCGGCGGTGCCGAAGCTCGGCTCGATGCGCGACCGGCAATGGCCGACACGGTTTCCGGTGCTCGACATGAAAACCGGCCTTTCGAGCGAGCCGCAGGAGGTGGCCGGAACAGTTGCGAGCGGGCAGACGCCGGTTCTGTCGGTCCGAAACCTTGTGACGCGTTTTGCCATCCGCTCCGGCCTGCTGGCACGCCAGACGGGCGCAGTCCATGCGGTGGAAAATGTCTCCTTCGATCTGTTCCAGGGCGAAACGCTGTCGCTGGTGGGTGAATCCGGCTGCGGAAAATCCACCACCGGCCGCTCGATCATGCGGCTTGTGGAGCCGACGGCCGGCGACGTGTCGCTCGACGGTTACGACGTGATGCGGCTCGATACGGTCGGCCTGCGCAATATGCGCAAATCCGTGCAGATGATCTTTCAGGACCCGTTCTCTTCCCTCAATCCGCGCATGACGGTGGGCACGGCGATTTCCGAGCCCTTCATCAAGCACAAACTGGGCAGCAGCAGACAGGCGAAGGAAAAGACTGCCGATCTCCTCGAAAAGGTGGGCCTGTCCGCCGATATGGCCAGCCGCTACCCCCATGAATTTTCCGGCGGCCAGCGCCAGCGCATCGCCATTGCCCGTGCGCTGGCGCTCGATCCAAAGGTTATCGTTGCCGATGAGAGCGTCTCGGCGCTCGATGTTTCGATCAAGGCGCAGGTCTGCAACCTGCTGCTCGACCTCCAAGAGAGCCTCAACCTCGCCTTCCTGTTCATCTCGCACGATATGGCGGTGGTGGAACGCGTCAGCCATCGTGTGGCGGTGATGTATCTCGGCGAGATCGTCGAGATCGGCCCGCGTGCGGCGGTTTTCGACAATCCGCAACATCCCTATACGAAAAAGCTGATGGCCGCCGTGCCGGTGCCGGACCCGGCAAGGCGCGGGATAAGGCGCGGCATATCCAATGACGAGCTGAAAAGCCCGATACGGGCCATGGGATATGAAACGCCGGTGCG
This sequence comes from Agrobacterium sp. LR_9, assembly GCF_041954855.1. Classification (NCBI taxonomy): domain Bacteria; kingdom Pseudomonadati; phylum Pseudomonadota; class Alphaproteobacteria; order Hyphomicrobiales; family Rhizobiaceae; genus Agrobacterium; species Agrobacterium sp. LR_9. The sequence goes on along the minus strand of NZ_JAVAYA010000010.1, from coordinate 110,914 downwards.
AAACTACAGGACGGTGTCGCCAGGCCACCTGGTGCAGGTGGCCTGAGAAGAGGCGCTGAACGCTTCGAAAAAGAAATCGTTCGTCAGGGGTTCTTGGGCGGAACGTCGCGCAGGTGCTCCATGAGATAGGCATGGGTCGCGGCATTGGCGACGATCAGCGTACCGGTCTTTTCATAGAATTCCGGTCCGCGGCCCCACCAGTCGGTCACGATGCCGCCGGCCTCCTGCACCAGCAGAATGCCGGCTGCCGTGTCCACGAAGCCCGTTTCCTCGTAATAGCCGGTCAGCCGGCCGCAGGCGACGTAAGCGCAGGAATTGGCCGCGCTGCCGACCACGCGGACCGCGCCGATGGGCGCACGAATGGCGTCGAGGCGCTGATAGGCGCCGGGATAAAGCTGGAGATTGGGCGTGGGCAGGCCGGTGCCGACGCACATCAGGGCAACATCGGTGCTGGCATTGACCCGCAGGCGCTCGCCGTTGAGATAGGCGCCGTCCCCCTTGATCGCGGTGAACATCTCGTCGGAAACGGGATTGTAGACCAGCCCGCAGATCGTTTCATTGCCACGGCGAAGCGCGATGGTGATGGTATAGTGCTGGCCGAAGAGGAAATTGGTGGTGCCGTCGATGGGGTCGACCAGCCAGCGGTGATCCCGATCCGCCCCTTCGACGGGCGCGAATTCCTCGCCGGTCAGCCCCCAGGGATATTGCCCTAGCAGGCGCTCGCGGATCAGCGTCTCGGAATCCCTGTCCGCATCGGAAACGAAATCACCCGGTCCCTTGACGCCGATCTCGATCTCACGGAAGCGCCTGAAATGGTCGAGCGTCAATGCGCCGGCTTCGCGGGCGGTGGCGACCATATGGTCGAGGATGGTGCTGTAATTGACTGTCATCGGCTGAAAACCTCGGCGAGCCCTTCCGGATCGTCGGTGGTGATCTGGTCCACCTTAAGCCGCAAGAGGCGTTTCACCTGTTCTATGGATTGCGGTGTGACGCTGTTGATCGTCCAGGCGTCGATCCGGCGGCCGGCGGCATGGATGGGAGCGATGATATCGACGCCCGCGTCCTCGGCGGCAAGCACGATCTCGTAGGCGAGGTAGATCATGTCGGCATCGGGTGCCGTGGCAAGGGCGTCTTCGATGAAGCCCAGATAGTTTCCGCTTGCCTTCAGTGCGGCTAGTGTGCCGCGATGGCAGGGATCATATCCGGTACGAAGACCGGGGGCCGAGCCGGCAAGCGTGGCGATGGCGTCGAAATCGCCGCCCGACAGGATCACCGACTTTGCTATTGGCGAAACGCTCGCCCCGAAACCGGCGACTACCTGAGGTGTAAGCGCCTGCCGGTCTTCCTTGAAATCGAGCTGGAGCAGGGCGTCGGGATGAACGGCGCCCTCGGCAAGCAGGGCGCAAAGGTCTTCGAGCAGCATTACCTTCGCATCGATGGGCTGGCCGTCATTGTCGCGCAGGTGAAGCTGGCGCAGGGCGGCGGCGGATGTATCGCGTACCCGGCCGGTGCCGGTGGTCTCCCGCTCCAGCGTCCGGTCATGTAAAACGGCGCAGCCGTGATCGGCGTGAATGACGAGATCCACCTCGATGCTTGCACCGAGCCGCATCGCCTCGATGATACGCTCGCCGGTAAAGACCGGATCTTCGGCGCGGCGGCGGGCGCGATGCCATTTGAGCCATGTTCTGTGGCCGTCGCGGTCGATAAGGATCGGCTGGTTCATGTCAGCTCCGGTAGATTGGGCGGTTGTCGCGATAGGCCGTGACGGCACGGGGCGAAATCTGTACGCCCTGTCCCGTCTGAAACATATCCGGGTGGGCGACCATGGATTTGATCCTTGTACCATCGGCAAGATCAAGGTCGACAAGGCCGTGGGTGCCATAATCCGTCACCCGGTGCACACTTGCTTGCGGCGTTTCGGAAATCGTCAGATCGATGGCTTCCGGGCGAACGGCGAGAATGGCCGGTCCGTCGGAGACGGGGAGCGGCAGGGTGAAGTCGGCGCGCATGAAGTTTCCGTCTGAAACCGCGCCCTCTATCAGGTTCATGGTGCCGATGAAGCCGGCGACGAACGGGGTCTGCGGTTCGCGATAGATCACATTCGGCCGGTCGATCTGTTCGGTCTTGCCGTTCGCCATCACGACGATGCGGTCGGCCATGGAAAGGGCCTCATCCTGACCGTGGGTGACGAACAGCGTGGTGATGCCGAGACGCTGCTGAATATCGCGCACCTCTTCCCGCAGCCGCTCGCGCAGATGCTGGTCGAGGCTGGCGAAGGGTTCGTCGAGCAGGAGTATTTTCGGTTCGAGAACCAGCGAGCGGGCGAGCGCTACGCGCTGCTGCTGGCCGCCGGAAAGCTGGCCGGTGGCGCGCTCGCCATAACCGGAAAGTCCGACGAGTTCGAGCACCGCCTCCACTTTCTCTCTGATGACGGCAGCCGGCATGCGGCGCAGCTTGAGGCCGAAAGCGAGGTTTTTGAAGACGTTCATGTGGCTCCAGAGCGCGTGGCTCTGAAACACCATGCCGGTCGGCCGCCGCTCCGGCGGCAGGTGGGTGACATCTTCGCCATCGATGGTGATCTGCCCGCCCGTCGGCTGCTCGAAGCCGCCGACCATGCGCAGCAGCGTCGACTTGCCCGAACCGGAGGGGCCGAGAAGGCAGACGAGTTCACCATCGACGACATCTAGCGAGAAGCTGTCGACTGCCTTGGTCCCGCCGGAATAGGTTTTCGTGACCTGGCGGATGTGAAGTACGGACATGATGATTTCCTAACCGCCGAAACCGCGGGCGAATGCGCCGCCACCGATGACGCGGCGGGCGAACATAAGGGCAATGAAGGACGGCACCCAGAGCAGGACGGACAGAACCGCGCCATACTGGATGACCATCTGATTGTTGATGTAGCTGATCATCAGCACCGGCATCGTGCGGATGCCGGGCGCGCCGATCAGCCATGCGCCTTCCGTCTCGTAAAAAGTGCCGACGAAGCTCAGCAGCACGGCGGCGGCGATGGTCGGTCCCGCCTGCGGCAGCGTAATCGACCAGAAGACCCTGAGCGGACTGGCGCCGACATCGCGGGCGGCCTCTTCCATGCGCCGGTCGACAGCCTGAAATGCCGCCACGGGAATCCAGATCATGAACATCAGCGTGCCGACTAGCTGGATGAGAACGACGCCCCAGAAGGTGCCGATGAGGTTGAGCTGCAGAAAAATGGCGGCAATCGCCACCAGAAGCCCGAATTTCGGGAAGGCGTGGCCGGCAAGGAAGGAGAAGAACAGCAGGTTGCGGCCGGGAAAGCTCATGCGCGCAAAGGCATAGGCGGCGGGAAGGCAGATCACCGCTGAAAGCAGCGTTACCACCGTTGTCAGCCGCAGGCTCAGCATCAGCGCGTTCCACACATCGGCGCGGCCGAGCGTCTGGCCCCAGAATCGGAAACCGAACTGCTGGGGAATGACGTTGGGAAAACGCCAGACCTCGGTGAATGCCCAGGTGCCCACCACAAGCAGCGGCCCGACGATGGCGACGGTGAGAAGGGTGGCGAAAAATATGCCGGGCCAGTCCATGCGCGTTCGCGCCGGCGTGAGGGTCGTCATGTCATTTCCCCTGGTTGCGTGCGACCGAACGCACGTAGAACAGGCCGAATGCGATGCAGAAACCGAAAGCGATGACGGCCTGGGTCATGGCGCCGATGGGATCCTGCACTTCGCGCAGCGTGCGCTGCATGAAGGGGCCGAGCATTTCGGGAGAGGCCGGTCCGAGAAGATAGGGCAGGGTGAAGGAGGAGAAAATGCCGAGCACCGAAAAGGAAAGCGCCACGAGGATGGAATTGGAAATGCGCGGCAGGATGATATGCCAGAAGACCTGAAGCGCATTTGCGCCCACATCCCGCGCCGCCTCCACCGACTGGTTGGCGACGCTGCCAAGCCCCGCGAGCAGGATGAGAACGGTCAGCGGAATATTGTCCCAGACGAGACCGATGACCGGTCCCCACGGGGTGAGATAGGGCGTGCGGATTTTCGGCAGGTCGACCGCATTGAGCAATATATCCACCATGCCGTTGGGCCCGAGGACGCGGATGAAGGCGAAGGCGAGGATGATCGAGGGCACGAACATCGGGAAGATGGCGAGCGCCTGCACATAAGCCGAAAGGCGACCTTGCGAAAAGCGCAGGTAGAGCGCGATCGGCAGGCAGATTACGAGCAGGAGGATCGCGCAGACCATGGTCGTCCACAACGTCACGGCAAGATTGTCGAGGCTGTAGCGGTCCGAGAAGAAGAAGCCGTAGCTTGAAAGATCGAAACCCGTTCCACCGTTCGCTCCGGTCCGCCAGACGGTGCGGCCGATGGCGTTGATGGCGGGCCAGATGACGAGCCAGATCATCAGGAACACGGGGATGGCGACGAGCAGGAGGCCGACTGGCCTCCTGCCTGCCGTATTGTCGATGAGCGGGCGAACCGCTCCTTCCGCAACCTCGGTCACGACTTGCGGTCGACGTTGGGAGCGACGTTGCGATACCAGCCATCATTGATGGCGGTTTCCCATTTGCCGGCCGGGAAGGTCGGAATGGTCTGCGGGATGATGTCGGCGAAACGCTTGCGCAGTTCGGCCGGCACATAGTCCCAGGAAACGCCGGGGAAACCGCCGAGTTCGGTGAGGATCGCGCCCTGGATTTCTTCCGACAGCACGAAATTGGCGAGCTTCAGGGCAGCATCGCGATTGGCGCCGTTGGCAAGCACCACGGCGCGCGAGAAATCACCGCAAAGCGCCAGATCCTGAAGCTGGACGAGGCCGGTTTCTTGCGGCAGAACGCCCTGATCGATGGCCTTCAGCACCTGATCGGACCAGACAGGGGTCATGGTGACGACGCCCTGCGAAAGCAGCTGCAGCGACTGTGTGTTGCCGGAGGAATATGCGCCCTTGTCATAGAGCGACGGGGCGATATCGTTCAGCAGCGCCCATGCCTTGCCGAGAGCCTTGTCACCGGCTTCCTGCGTGTAATTATCGACCGTGAAGGCCTTGGGGTCGAGGCCGTTGGCCTGATGGATGGCGCGGCGGACGAAGTTACCGCCGGAGCCGCCCTTGTCGGGACGGTTATAGACGAACTGGCCGGGATTGGCCTTGATCCACTTGACGAGCTCATCCCAGGTCTTCGGTGCATCCGCCGGCTTGAGCTTGCTGGTGTCATAGGCGAGCAGAACCTGGCTGCCGCGATAGGGCAGGCTATATTCGCTGCGGATGGCAAGCGGATTGACGCGCGAATAGTTGGAGAGGCCGGCTTTCGCCATGTTCACATAGATGCCGGCATCGATGCCGCCGGTGGGCAGCAGCGGATCGGCCGTTTCGAAATAATCGGCCTGCGGATCGGTGCCCGTCTGCTTTGCGGCGATGGCGCGCTCGCCGATGGCCGTGATGCCCGCGCTGTCGCCGGCATCGACGAGGTTGAGCTTCAGGCCGGGATTGGCGGCTTCAAAGGCGGGCTTGATCGTATTGGACCAGAAATCGAGGATATTCGTATCCGAACTGGTGTACCAGTCGATCGTGCCCGGAGCGGCGAAGCTCATGCGCGGTGCAAGGGCGAGACCGGCGGCGGCGCCTGCGGCGGACATCATAAAGGTGCGGCGTTTCATCTATGTCTCCGATGTTTTCGGCGCGAGTGGAACTGCTGAGCGCTGACCCCGGGGAAGATGGGGAAGGCTCTGGCCGGTCGTTGCACAGCCGTGCATTTTTTGAACGGGCCGGCGGCGGTTCTAATGTCTTTCCATAACGCTTTCGTGACGGTTGCTGCCGACAGCATCGCCGGCGCACACTGTTCGGGTCGCCGTTCGAAAGCAGGCCCTACTCAAGGCGTCGCCGGACAGGTAGAGTGATCGCGATTGGATTGGAGGGAGGGGAGCGATGATTGCAGCCTATATCGACGAATTTATCATGTTTTGTGCCGGCCTGTGGATGACATGTGTCGGCTTCGGTTATCTGCCGCTGTCAAAAAACACGGTCAGTCAGCCGCCGGTTGTTCGTCACTTCAGATGGATGGGACCTCTGCTGATCGTTATTGCTGCCGTTCTGGCCGCGGCCAGCTGACCGGAGAATCTGCCGCAAAGAAAAACCCCGCCGAAGCGGGGTCTTGTCTTACCAGGGCTGACGTCCATACCAGTCGTCGATGTCTTTCTTGGCCCGGTCCTTTTCGTAACCGTAGCGCTCCTGAATCTTGCCTTCGAGCTGTTCGCGCTTGCCGTTGATGACGTCGAGGTCGTCGTCGGTGAGTTTACCCCACTGCTCCTTGACCTTGCCCTTCATCTGCTTCCAGTTACCTTCAACGCGGTTCCAATCCATTGGTGCTCTCCCTTTTTTGGCTTGCACTGGTAAATGTCCGAACCTCCGCAGGGTTCCGCCGAGCGGCCGAAATGTTCGGCGAAACTGTGGCCTGCTGCCACGAAAAGATCACGATTCATTCAGCCGCAGTTCACCCGGCGGGGCGCTAAATCCCCTCATCCCACAAGGAGGGAGATAAGATGCGCAAGATGATTCTAACCGCCGGATTAATTCTCGGCGCCCTGTTCGGCACCGGCGCCAACGCCATGCCTGTCGGTCAACCGTCTGCACCTTCGGCATCCCACATTCAAAAGGTGGATTATGCCTGCGGACGCGGCTTCCATTTGACTCCGCGCGGCTATTGCCGTCCGAACGGACCGCGTTATGAGCGCGGCTGGGACCGGCGCGACCGCTGGGAAGCTCGCCGTGAATGGCGCGAGCGTCAGGCCAGACGGGAATGGCGTGAGTGGCGCGACCGCAGAGATTATCGCGACTACCGCGATCGTCGCGATTATTATCGATACTGATCGGGCAAGGCCCTCTCTACGTCGGGAGGGCCTTTCTCATATGGCCCGGTGAGGTCCATCCGCTCTCGGGGAGGGTGTGAATACAGCGTCCCTGCTGTAAATCAGCAAGGGCTTAGACAGAATTGCCTTCAATGTGAGGAAACCCGGACGGCAGTTCGGGGTTAGTCCCGTATTACCGTTCATAAGGAGGATACGATGGACATCACCAGACGCACGATTCTCACCGCCGGTGCAGCAACCGCCGCCGCTGCAATCTTTCCCCGCCCGCACGTCGCGCGTGCCGCACTGCCCTTGATGCAGCCCAAACTTCCTTTCGCCGAGGCCGATCTCGCGCCAGTGATTTCGGCGAAAACGGTGGGTCTTCATTATGGAAAACACCACAAGGCCTATTACGACAAGCTGAATGCGCTTGCCGCCGGCACGCCCTATGCCGACATGGAGCTGGCGGATATCGTGACGACATCCGCCAAGTCGAAAGAGGCGGCGGACGTCAAGATCTTCAACAATGCCGCACAGGCGTGGAACCATGTCGCCTATTGGGATCAGTTCGTACCGGGCGGGCCGAACCGGCCGACGGGCGATCTCGCCGCTTCGGTAGACGAGACCTTCGGTGGCTATGATGGTTTCATCAAACGTGCGGTCGATGTCTCCGACACGGTCTTCGGCACCGGCTGGGTGTGGCTCACGCGCGGCGACGACGACCGGCTCGCGCTGATCGGATATGAGGACGGCAAAAATCCCGTCGCTGTCGGTCGCCCGGCCTATCTCGGCATCGACATATGGGAGCATGCCTATTACGTCGATTATGAAAATCGCAAGGCCGAGCATATTCGCGCCGTGCTCGACAAGCTGGTTAACTGGCGTGTCGTCGAAGAACGCCTGAAATCATAAGGATCCTCTTTCTCCTGAAACCTGCCGGCAGCGGCCGGCCGCCTGCGGGTTGCCCTGAGGTGCATTTTAGCTACTATGCGCCCATGGCGAGGAGGCCATGTTACAGGAGGGTTCATGATTTACCGGTCTTCAAAACGGCGCATGGTGCTGAAACTTGCCGCTGCGGCGGTTTCTTTCGGTATGCTGGGAACGGCTGCGCTCGCGCAGGGCTTCCCCGATCGAACGATTACTCTGGTCGTTCCTTTCGCGGCGGGCGGCTCCACCGATGTGGTCGCGCGTGTTATCGCACAGAAGATGGGTGATGAGCTCGGCCAGCAGATCGTCGTTGAAAATGTCGCCGGCGCCGGCGGCAATCTCGGTGCCGACCGCGTGGCCCGCGCCGATCCTGACGGCTATACGATCCTGATGGGAACGGTTGCCACCCACGCCCTCAACCCGCTCATTCTCAAGACCAAGCCTTACGATCCGGAAAAGGATTTCACGCCGGTTTCGCTGCTCGTGGTGGTGCCGAATGTGCTGGTCGTCAATCCGAAGCTCAACGTCAACAGCGTGGCGGAACTGATTGCCCTCTTGAAGGCCGAGCCGGACAAACATGCCTACGCCTCTTCCGGCAATGGCACCCCGCTGCATCTTTCCGGCGAACTGTTCAAGAGCATGGCCGGCGTCAGCATGCAGCATGTTCCCTACAAGGGCGCAGGCCCGGCGCTCAACGATCTGCTCGGCAACCAGATTTCCATCATGTTCGACAATCTGCCGTCGTCGTCCGGACATATCAAATCCGGCACGTTGCGGGCGCTCGGCGTCACGACCAAGGAGCGCGCCTCGTCCTTCCCGGATCTGCCGACAATCGCCGAGACGGTGCCGGGTTATGAGACCTACACCTGGAATGCGCTCTTTGCGCCTGCCGGCACGCCGGCCGAGGTGGTCGAAAAGCTGAATGCCGCGGCCAAAAAGGCGCTTGCCGATCCGGGAGTTGCCGCACGCATGGCGGAATTCAGCGCCAAGATCGTCGCCTCTTCGCCGGATGAGCTGAAAACCCACGTCGCGGCGGAAATCGCCAAGTGGGGACCGGTGGTCAAGGACGCGAATGTGCAGATGGACTGACCGGTAACGGCAGATACCATCCTCATTTTCCGCCACACATCCTGCCGGTTGCGGACGGAAATAACGACCTGACGAAATCGTGGCCGATGCCGTTGTCGCATCGGCCGCGATTCATAGTGACGCACCCAACCGGTGTGGCCATTCCGCATCACTCACCAGCCGGTTGCAAAAACCCGCTTGGCAAGCTCCAACGGCTGAGTTACAAATCTCACTACCGCGTCAGATCGAACAAAGGGAGGCGTTGCATGACACCAGCATTCTTCGAAACCCTCCCGCAGGGAATGACCCGACACTAGGTCATATCCATTCGCGGCCCGCCATCGCGCGCCCGACATGCGGTTTTACTTCCCCCATAGCCCGATTGATCTGACGGGATCACTTCGTCTCCCGCCCGGGCTGTGCCATCCAACTTCCGTTTTGAGGACCGGTCGCCGATTACATGGCGCTGGGCTGGTAAAAATGACTCGCAAGAAGCTCGATTTCCGCGCCGATGCCTATCGACATGTGCTCGGCTTTGTTTTCAACCATTGGCGTCATCGGCCGGCGCTGGTGGGTTTCATCATCGTTCTGGTGATTGCCAGCACGCTGGCCGAAGTGATGGTGCCGGTCTTTTCCGGCCAGATCGTCGATGCCATTGCCGGTGGCAACGGGGCAGACAAGGCGCTGCGCGCCTTCGTCATTGTGGTGGCGCTGGGGCTGGTGAGCGTTGTGCTGCGCTGGTTCATATTCAACGGCATCATCCGGTTGACGTTGAAAATCATGGCGGATGTCGCCAATAACGGCTTCCACAAGGTGCAGCGCTTCTCCACCGACTGGCATGCGAACAGCTTCGCCGGCTCCACGGTCCGCAAGATCACGCGCGGCATGTGGGCGCTGGATTCGCTCAACGACCTGCTGCTCGTCGCGCTTTTGCCATCCATCGTCATGCTGGTGGGCGCCACCATCGTGCTCGGCAGCTACTGGCCGGTCATGGGCCTGATCGTCGGTCTCGGATCGCTGATCTATATCGGCGTTACGGTCGGCCTTTCCATGGGATATGTGTCGCCGGCGGCAAGGCTTGCCAATGCCTGGGATACCAGACTTGGCGGCGCGCTGGCGGATGCCATCAGCTGCAATTCGGTGGTCAAGGCCTTCGGTGCCGAGACCCGCGAAGAAACGCGGCTGGGCCATGTGCTGGTGAAGTGGGACAACCGCACGCGCAGGACATGGAAGCGTGGCACGCTGAACGGCACGATCCAAAGCTTCATGATGGTCTCCATGCAGGCCGGCATTCTGGGTACGGGCCTCATCATGTGGCAAAAGGGGCTGGCGACGCCGGGCGACATTACCTTCGTGCTTGCGATGTTCTTTGTGCTGCAGGGTTATCTGCGCGATGTGGGGCAGGATATCCGCAACCTGCAACGCGCCGTCAACGACATGGAAGAGCTGGTGCTGCTGGACAAGATGCCGCTCGGCATCGAGGACAGGCCGGATGCGGGGCCTATCAAAATTGGAAAGGGCGAGATCGTCTTCGATCACGTCACGTTCCAGTATGGCGCGCATCCCACGCCGCTTTACGATGACTTTTCGGTCACCATCAAGGCGGGTGAACGGGTGGGTCTGGTCGGCCATTCCGGTTCGGGCAAGACAACCTTCGTCAAGCTCATCCAGCGGCTTTACGACATCAGGTCGGGCGCGATCCGCATCGACGGCCAAAATATCGCAGGTGTCACGCAATCGAGCCTGCGCGGCCAGATCGCCATCGTGCAGCAGGAGCCCATCCTGTTCCACCGCACGCTGGCGGAAAACATCGCCTATGGCCGGCCGGACGCCACGCGGCGTCAGATCGAGCAGGCGGCGAAACAGGCCAGCGCCCATGATTTCATCATGTCCCTTCCCAAGGGTTATGAGACGATGGTGGGTGAACGCGGTGTCAAGCTGTCCGGCGGTGAGCGTCAGCGTGTCGCCATCGCCCGTGCATTCCTTGCGGATGCGCCGGTGCTGATACTGGACGAGGCCACTTCCAGCCTCGACAGCGAAAGCGAAGTGCAAATCCAGCAGGCGATGGAGCGGCTGATGGTCGGCCGCACCACGCTCGTCATCGCCCATCGGCTTTCCACCGTCAGGGCGCTGGACCGGCTGCTGGTCTTCGACAGGGGCAGGATTGTCGAAGAGGGTGACCATCAGGCGCTGATCCGCCTCAATGACGGCATCTACCGCCGGCTGTTCGAACGGCAGGCGCTGGAGCTGACCAAGGGTCTGGTGGCCTGAAAAAAACCAAACGCCGGGGGGTATCCTCCCGGCGTTCCCTTCCCGAACATTGACCCCGCGCCACGAACACGCCGCTTTTTTCGCGTAAGGGCGTGTTCTGCGCAACACCAACAGGACGGTGAACCATGGATTTCCACCCGATCACAAAGCCGCAACGCCTTGTCATCAGGGGAACCCATATCCATGCCGCATTCCATCACTCTCTCGGACCTGTCGTGGTCGACACCTGACGGTCATCCGCTCTTTTCTAACATCAATCTTCGCTTCGGACCCGAACGCACCGGTCTCGTTGGGCGTAACGGTGTCGGCAAGACGACGCTTCTGAAACTGATCGCCGGCGAACTGTCGCCGTCCGCGGGCACGGTTTCCGTATCGGGCAGCGTCAATCTTCTGCGCCAGAGCGTGCAGGTTGTGTCCGACGAGACCGTCGCCGACCTGTTCGAAGCGCGCGATGCGCTGGAGGCGCTTGCCCGTGCGCAGGCGGGAACGGCCACTCTGGAAGAGCTTGAAGACATCGACTGGATGCTGGAGGAGAAAATTGCCGGGGCGCTTGCGCAGGTCGGGTTGGACGCCTTACCCTCCACACCGCTTTCGGCGCTATCCGGCGGACAGCGCACGCGGGCCGCACTTGCGGCTCAAATTCATGCCGCGCCGGATTTCCTGATCCTCGACGAACCGACCAACAATCTCGACCGGGACGGACGCATTTTCGTTGCCGATTTTCTGGCGGGCTGGCGCGGCGGAGCGATCGTCGTCAGCCATGATCGGGAGCTTCTCGAAACCCTCGATGCGATTGTGGAAATGACGACGCTCGGCGCCACCCGTTACGGCGGCAACTGGAGCCACTACCGCGCACAAAAAGCGCTGGAACTGGCCGCCGCCGAACAGGACTTTGCGAATGCGGAAAAGCGTCTGTCGGATGTCAAGCGCCGGTCGCAGGAAGCCTTGGAGCGCAAGGCTCGCCGTGATAGCAGGGGTGCTGCAAAAGCGGCGAGGGGAGACATGCCTCGTATCCTTGTCGGTGCGATGAAAAGGCGTGCCGAAAAGACGAGCGGCGACAACGCCAATCTGGCCAGCCGCCTGACAGCCGAGGCGACGGAAGACCTGAAGACGGCGCGTGAGCGGATCGAAATCCTGCAGGGCGTCAGTGTCACATTGCCACCTAGCGGGCTGCACGCGACAAAGACCGTGCTCAGCCTGCAAAATCTGACTGCGGGGTATCAGGCCGAACACCCCGTGCTTCGCGACCTGTCCTTCGAGATCATCGGGCCGCAACGCGTTGCCGTCACCGGTCCGAACGGGTCTGGAAAAACGACGCTGCTTTCGGTGATCACCGGGGACTTGCCGCCATTCGAAGGCGCGGTGCATATCGGGGTGAAGGCCGTGTTTCTCGACCAGCAGGTCAGCCTGCTCGATGCGAGCCTGTCCATTCGCGACAACTTCCTTCGGCTTAACCCTGAGGCCGGGGAGAATGCCTGCCGCTCCGCGCTTGCGCGCTTCATGTTTCGTGCCGATGCCGCCTTGCAGATCGTTGCAACGCTCTCGGGCGGGCAGATGCTCAGGGCCGGTCTCGCCTGTGTTCTGGGAGGCCCGCAGCCTCCGCAATTGCTGATCCTCGACGAGCCGACCAACCATCTGGATATCGATTCCATCGCGGCCGTGGAGGCTGGCCTTCAGGCCTATGACGGCGCCTTGCTGGTGGTCAGCCACGATGAGGCTTTCCTCTCCGCCATTGGCATCGAAAGGCGGCTGGAACTTGGGAAGTCAGAGATGCGTCCGGGCGCTCAGTAGTTCACCGTCACGACGACCGTATCGGAGTAGTTTCCCGGCGCTGGCGTGTTCTGCGCCGGGACGCGGCCATAGACGGTCAATGTCTGCAGGCTGCCAGTTCCGGTGCCGGTGGCTATTTCGCCCGCCGCACTTCCCCAGACATTCGTGCGGTTCACGTCGCGGTAGAGACCATAGGTTATCGATCCGCCCGCCTGCACCATCTGGCGCGCGGCCGGCGGGCTGTTGCTCAGGCCGCCATTGAGCGCCACACTGTAGCTCAGATTGGTGGTGCAGGTCAGATTGATCGCTCCGGTCGCATTGACTGCCGTGTTCAGCACCCCGTGACTGCCGAAATCGATGTTCTGGGCCGAGATGATGCAGGTGGGCGCCACGGCGGCCGACACGTTGAACGGCACCTGCGTGGGGTTCTGGGTCACGGAAGAGCAGCTCGGTGCAAGCAGGGTAAAGGTCGTATAGGTGAAGCTCGTTTCCGCGCCGGCGAAGCTGGAAAGATAAAGGCCGCGCGCTGCCGAGGCCTGACCGGCGTTGATCCGGCCATAGACCGTACGACTCGTGGTGTTGATCAGGAGCGGCAGTGCCATATCGATTGGCGGAGGCGAGCCGAGTGCGGGCTGCGTGATCGATCCCCATGAGGTTGTCCGCGCCGAGTTCTGGTAGAGTTGGTAATTGAGGATGTTGCTGCCCTGAAGCATGCGACGGATGCCGCCCGACTGCCCGCCGCTTCCGGCATTGATGTTGGGGCAGATGCGGATGGAAAGCGCCAGCGACAGGGGGTTGGAGCAGGTGACTGACAATGTCGCCGTCGTGTCCACGGCGCTGCCGCTTGCAAGATTGACGAAGCCGAAATTCATGTCCGACATGCTGAAGGTGCAGCTTTGCGCCAGTACCGGTGAAGCCGGGAGGAACGCGGCGATGGCAAGGGCGGTACGGGTCAGGACCTTCATTGGATGCTCCTGCATAGTGTTTCGAAAGTTGCGCGTGAATTGCCGGCAGAAGGCACGGTGATCTGGGATTCGCATTCGCCCTTCGTCGGCTGCATGATGCGGAGCCGATGCGTCTTGCTGATATTGTCGAGATAGGCCTGTCCGTCATAACCGACGATGAAATCGCGCTTGCCGTCGATTTTGCCGGTCGATCCGGTTTCGATGAATTGGCCGCTCTCGTCTTTCAGCGTCACCAGCGCCACCTGACCCTCGGTTTCCACCTTGAAATTGACCACCGCGCCGGCCTGTTGCGTCGGCCTGACCGTCTGTTTCGTCCGGTCGATGCGGGCGTCGACCGGAAGATTGCTCGGGTCGAGCGTGATGTTGTTGACGTCATAGGAACGCAGGTTCGGAAGCAATATCTTGCCGCGGCGGTTGGTCTGGCCGATGGGGCGGTTTTCCAAAAGGATATCGACACCGGGCGCGCCCGCATCCACCACGGCGAAAGCGTCGTCGATCCGGTTGCCGACAAAGACATCGCCGCCGGCGAGCGCTATCGATCCTTCGATCTGCGCATAGGCCTGTGTCGTGCGGTTGAATTGGTCGACGCCGGCCGAAACGCGCGCGGCGCTGCCGCGGTAGCTGCCGGAAACGGAGGCGATGTCGTTGCCGCCGGTCGAGCCGCGCAGGCGCCAGCCATAACTTCCCTCGGCCTGCTCTTCGGATTTTCCGACCTCGGCCGTCAGCGAATATCCATCCGCATCCGACGACATGCCGGCCGAGCCGGAGACGCCGCCGCCGAACGACCAGGAGAGGCCTGCGAAGATGCCGTAGGATTTGTTGTCCGCAAGGTCCTTGTAGGAGGTGATGAAGATATTGCCGTTCTCGCCGAACGGCCGCGTGGCGGAAAGGCCGAGCAGCCGGGATCGCCTTTCATCGAAGGTTTCGAGTTCCGTATAGGAGAAATTGAGGCTGGTCTCATCGAAACCGAGCTGGGTGGAAACGGAAATCTGGTCGAGGGCACGCGGCGGCCGCGCGCTCAGCAGCCCGGATGCCGTGCGGATATCGGACAGGTCGGCGGAGACGGAGGCCATATCGTGATAATCGCCGAATGTCCTTTGCGACCGTGCGTGAAATTTTACCCCCAGCAATTCCGCTTCGACGCTTGCGGAAAGCTGATAACCGCTTTCCGCGCCAAAGCGGCTCGATGTGCCCGAAACCGCCGCCAGTCCCTGCGCTCCAAGGGTGAAGACGCCGCCAAAGCCGATATTGTAGAAATTCTCACCGCCTTCCGCATGGCCTTCCAGCGTCAGACTGTCCGACACGCCATAACGCAGCGTCGCAGAGCCCAGCGGTTTGTCATCGTAATCGAAAGACGAGGTTCCGTAATTGCGCCGGGCAAAACCAAGTTCGGCCGAAAAATCGATGAGGCCCTGCGCCAGCAGATCCGGTGAAGCATAAAAGGGCGTTTCGGACACGGTTTCGCGCCCCAGCGCATCCCGCACCACCAGCCGCGCATTGCCCGCGCCGCTGATGACAGGGAGATTGGTGATCGAGAACGGCCCTTCGGGAACATCCTGCGACAGGCGGCGGACATTGTTGACATAGACGTCGACGGTGGAGGGCACGGCAGCGGAGCCGGCAAATTCCGGCATCGGCATGGTGACGATATCCGGCCGCAGGTCGAAATTGCGGCGTATCTGCAGGCCGCCCAGCCGTGTCGGGCGTGTCCAGCTCAGCCCGCCGGTGATGAGATCGCCGGCCCGATAGCTCGTCAGCGTGTCCTCGTCCGAATAGCTCCAGGTGGTATCGAGACGCTGGGTATCGAACTCCGACAGGCGCGATGTGCTCAGAACCTGCGACGAGGAGAGCACGCCGAGCGGACCGAAGGCCCTGCTTTCCAAAAGGGCCGAGACACCGTTGAAATCGGCGATATCCGACCATTTGTTACCGCCAGAGGAACCGTAGATCGTGTAATTCACCAGACCTCCAAAATCGCTCGTGGCCTTTTCCCGGGTCTCCTCGTCTTGCTTCTGCGCAATCTTGCCGGAGGCGTCGATCACCCTGTTTGCCCGCGCCGCCACCGGCAGGGTGAAATGCATGGACTGGGTGCCTTCATCGTAACGCGCCACCACATCCGGCAGCCGGGAAATATCGATCCAGCCATCATCGCCGGCAGCGCTTTCAACCGGGGAAATCCCGATATTCGTGAGCTGTTCCGGCTCGATGAGAAACGATCCGGCGTCGTTTTGACGAAATGTGGCGATCAGTTCTGTCGAAACATCGTTGATGTAGACTTCGAGCTGCAACTGTCCCGCGTCTTTTGCGGCAAAAGAGGCCGGTTGCGCCGCAGGGGGTATATCCTGCGCCACGGAGAAATTGCCCGATGAAATGACCGTCAGAGCGGCAATCGTCAAAACGGCGAGATCAGCCGCCCGAGACGCGCGCCGTCGCATTGACGGGGCCGCCTTCGCTGTCTGCCGAAATCTTCAGCGTGCCGCCGCCTTTTTTGCCGCCCGTTGCCGGAACCACAAAGCTTGCGGCGGATCCGCCAAGCACATATCCCACCAGCCCCTGCTGTCGGGCAAGCGCCTGCCCGTTGCTACCGGAAAGCATCAGGTTGGCGATCCTTATGCGCTTAGCGCCCGTATTGGACACCGAGACCCGGTAGCCATTGCCCTGCGGCGTTACCTTCCAGGCCGGTTCCGCATCGCCTGTGGAGGCGGGTGAGAAGAAAACGGGTATGGAGTGGCGCACCACCAGATTGACCGTGCCGGATTGCGGTTTTCCCGCCGGCGGCAATTCGTCGACGATGACGCGGTAACTCTCTTCGGTCCTGAGCGGCGCCTTGGATAGCCGAACGATGCGGATGAGGTTTTCCGCGCCTCCCTTCAGCTGCGTCATCGGCGGGCTGGCGACGACGTCCTGCGCCGCCGTATAGACGTCCTGCCCATTCTGCTGGGTCCAGCGGAATATCCTGACCTGAACGTTGATCGGGGTTTTCGCATCGTTCCAGATGCGGAGGCTGGAGGCCGCCGTGGGCGCTTTAAGATCCAGAAGAACGGGTGCGACCCGTAGCGAGGCAGACTGTGAAGGTGAAACACTCAAACCGGCAAAAAACGCAGCCGCTAAGGTAAAAACACGCATGCGCGATCCTCCCTGTGGCGATCAGTAGTTGAGCGTGGCCGTCACCGTATCGGTATAGACGCCGACCGCGGGTGTCGTCTGGGCAGGTACACGCCCATAGACAGTGAATGTCTGCGGCGCGCCGGTACCGGTTCCCGTTTGCCGGTCCGTTCCCACGGTGTTCCCCCAAACCGTGCTATGTGCCGCAGTCGTATAAAGCGAGTAGGAAATGGTCGCGCCCGCAGGCGACGTCATCAGACGGTTGGCGACCGTCGCGCCCGAGCCGGCGCCGGCGCTGAGACCGAGGCTGAAGGGAGTGCTTGCCGTGCATTGCACGACAATATCGCTGGTCGCATCGATATTGCTGCCGATCACACCATTGGTGCCGAAATTGAGATTGCCGGCGGAATTGATCTGGCACGCCGCCTGAATGGTGATCTGGACGTTGAAATTCGTCGTGGCGACCTGCGCGACGCCCGATGCCGGCGTGAGGAGCAGTGCCGCAAATGATAATAAATAGCCTGATGCTGCAAACTTCATGCTGCCTCCCCAAGCTGCTGCGTTGCTGATTTTTCGATGCGCAACATGGAATTACGCCAATAACGGGTAATTAGAATAATCTAATACTCGTACCGATTTGGTTAATAAATCCTTAATGAGGGTGGCTGAAAAACCACTGGCTGAAAAGCAGCGGCCGCCACAATCAAAAGTGTCGCGACGTGGTTGCAAAGCGCAGGATCGACGCTAAATCCCGTCCACGAGTTTTTTACTGAAATGCGACATCTTGTCAGCCGGCCCCGGTTGGCGTACTCGAAATCGATAGAAACCCGGGCCGATCAACAGTACCGTTCGGTGACGCTGCGTTCGGCTCCATAGACATCATGACGTTGGGATTGCGATGAACCTTTACTTGGATTACCTGGCTGAAATCAAAAGCAGAGAACCACAGGGTCTCGCGCCCAAGCCGATCGATGACGGTGCGTTGACCGCCGAAATCATCGAACTGATCAAGGATGCAGGCAGCGAACACCGCGCCGATGCCCTGAAGTTTTTCATCTATAACACATTGCCGGGAACCACGAGCGCCGCCGGCGTGAAGGCTGCGTTTCTGAAGCAGATCATCCTCGGCGACGTCGTCGTCCCTGAGATCACCCCGACCTTCGCGCTGGAACTGCTGTCGCACATGAAGGGCGGCCCGTCGATCAAGGTGCTGCTCGACATCGCGCTCGGCAACGATGCCGCAGTCGCCACCAAGGCGGGTGAAGTGCTGAAGACCCAGGTCTTCCTTTACGATGCCGACATGTTCCGCCTGCGGGATGCCTACAAGGCCGGCAACGCCATCGCCAAGGCCGTGCTGGAAAGCTACGCCAAGGCCGAATTCTTCACCAAGCTTCCGGATGTCGAAGACGAGATCAAGATCGTCACCTTCATCGCCGCCGAAGGCGATATTTCCACCGACCTCCTGTCTCCCGGCAATCAGGCGCATTCGCGCTCCGACCGCCAACTGCACGGCCAGTGTATGATCTCGCCGGAAGCGCAGGCGCAAATCGTCGCGCTGCAGAAGCAGCATCCGGACAAGCGGGTGATGATGATCGCCGAAAAGGGCACGATGGGCGTTGGCTCCTCGCGCATGTCTGGCGTCAATAACGTGGCGCTGTGGACCGGCAAGCAGGCCAGCCCCTACGTGCCCTTCGTCAACTATGCCCCCATCGTTGCGGGCACCAACGGCATTTCGCCGATTTTCGCCACCACCGTCGACGTGACGGGCGGCATCGGCATCAATCTGAAGAACTGGGTGAAGAAGCTCGGTGAAGACGGCAAGCCGATCCTCAACAATGACGGCAACCCCATCCTTGAGCAGAAATATTCGGTCGAGACCGGCACGGTCCTCAAGATCGACGCCAAGAATCGCAAGCTGCGGGACGAAAACGGCACCGAGCTGGTCGACCTCGCTTCGTCCTTCACGCCCCAGAAGATGGAATTCATGAAGGCGGGCAGCTCCTACGCCATCGTCTTCGGCAAGAAGCTGCAGACTTTTGCCGCTGAAACGCTTGGCGTCGAGGCGACCCCTGTCTTTGCACCGAACAAGGAAATTTCGACCGAAGGCCAGGGCCTCACGGCCGTCGAGAAGATTTTCAACCGCAACGCCGTTGGCCTGACGCCTGGCAAGGTGTTGCACGCCGGCTCCGACGTTCGCGTCAAGGTCAACATCGTCGGCTCGCAGGATACGACCGGTCTGATGACCGCGCAGGAACTGGAAGCGATGGCGGCCACCGTCATTTCGCCGCTGGTGGACGGCGCCTATCAGTCCGGCTGCCACACTGCTTCCGTCTGGGACAAGAAGGCTCAGGCCAACACGCCGAAGCTCATGGCCTTCATGCACAATTTCGGCGTCATCACCGGCCGTGATCCGAAGGGCGTCTATCATTCCATGACGGACGTGATCCACAAGGTGCTGAACGACATCACCGTTGATGACCGGGCAATCATCATCGGCGGCGACAGCCACACCCGCATGTCCAAGGGCGTCGCCTTCGGTGCGGATTCCGGAACCGTCGCGCTTGCGCTCGCCACGGGCGAGGCGACCATGCCGGTCCCGCAATCGGTCAAGGTCACCTTCAAGGGAACGATGCAGCCCTACATGGACTTCCGCGACGTTGTGCACGCAACGCAGGCGCAGATGCTGCAGCAGCACGGCGATAACGTGTTCCAGGGCCGTATCATCGAAGTCCATCTCGGAACGCTGCTTGCCGACCAGGCTTTCACCTTCACCGACTGGACGGCCGAAATGAAGGCCAAGGCCTCGATCTGCATTTCCGAAGACGAAACGCTGATCGAGTCGCTGGAGATCGCCAAGTCGCGCATTCAGATCATGATCGACAAGGGCATGGACAATGCCGCACAGACGCTTAAAGGCCTGATTGCGAAGGCGGATCAGCGCATTGCGGAGATCCGTTCCGGTGAAGTTCCAGCATTGAAGCCTGACGCGAATGCGAAATATTTCGCTGAAGTCGTCGTCGATCTCGATGTCATCAACGAACCGATGATCGCCGATCCAGACGTCAACAACAACGACGTTTCGAGGCGCTACACGCACGATACGATCCGTCCGGTTTCCTATTATGGCGCTACCAAGAAGGTCGATCTCGGCTTCGTCGGCTCGTGCATGGTGCACAAGGGCGACGTGAAGATCGTCGCGCAGATGCTGCGCAACATCGAAAAGACCGAAGGCAAGGTCGAATTCAAGGCTCCGCTCGTCGTTGCCGCGCCGACCTACAACATCATCGACGAGCTGAAGGCGGAAGGGGATTGGGAAATCCTGCAGAAATATTCCGGCTTCGAATTCGATGATATCAATCCGAAGACAACGAACCGGACCGAATACGAAAACATCCTCTATCTGGAACGCCCGGGCTGCAACCTGTGCATGGGCAACCAGGAAAAGGCGGCGAAGGGTGACACGGTTCTGGCAACCTCGACGCGTCTCTTCCAGGGCCGTGTCGTTGAAGACAGTGCCGAAAAGAAAGGTGAATCGCTTCTGGCCTCGACCCCGGTCGTGGTGCTGTCCGCCATTCTCGGCCGTACGCCGAGCATCGAGGAGTATCGTTCCGCCGTCGAGGGCATCGACCTGACGAAGTTCGCTCCGCCGAAGACGACGCCGATCGATTCCCAGTCGGTGCATTACTGAAATCGTGATTATCGCCGTGCTTGGGCTAAAGGCTCCGCGATGGCGATGCACTGAAAACGCCGATGAACGTGGACAGCGGGGAGAAATCCCCGCTGTTTTTTATGGGTGGCGGTGCTCCGATCAGACCATTGGAGACTGGCGACATGTCTCGGCTTGGCCTTCGCCTCTTTTCGCGGTAACCAGACTGAATGATAAAAGCATCGAGTATCACCTGCATCTAGCTCCCGCCGCCGCGCGAGGAGCATCGAGCGAGAAGCCGACAGGCTTGGCGCTCGGCGTCGGCTTGTCTGAAGGCAAGCGAATGCGAACATTTGCAGTGAGATTACTCCAATGGAAAATTACTTCGAAAGCCCGTTCCGGGGCATCACGCTTGACAAGCAGGTCAGAAACCCGAACCTCGTGGTCGGGAAATACAGCTATTATTCCGGCTATTATCACGGCCACAGTTTTGAGGATTGCGCCCGTTATCTGCTGCCGGATGAAGGCGCGGACAGGCTGGTGATCGGAAGCTTCTGCTCGATCGGTTCGGGCGCCGCCTTCATCATGGCCGGCAATCAGGGCCATCGCAACGAGTGGATCAGCACCTTCCCGTTCTTCTTCATGCCGGAGGTGCCGGAATTCGAGAATGCCGGCAACGGCTATCTGCCGGCGGGCGATACCGTCATCGGCAACGATGTCTGGATAGGCTCGGAAGCGATCATCATGCCCGGCATCACGGTCGGCGATGGCGCGGTGATCGGAACGCGGGCGCTGGTGACGAAGAATGTCGAACCCTATGCCATCGTCGGCGGCAATCCCGCAAAAACGATCCGCAAGCGGTTCGATGACGACAGCATCGCCATGCTGCTCGAGATGAAATGGTGGGACTGGCCGGTGGCGCTGCTGAAGGCGGCAATGCCGCTCATGACCAGCGGCAATGTCGCTGAGCTTTATCGATTCTGGCGATCCGATAAGCCGCAGTCGTAAAAATGCCCGGCCCGTCTTATCGAGGCGGGCCGGAACTCCCTCCGGGTCAGGACAGATGATGCGGCTTCTGAAGGCCGTAAACGGGTGTTCTCAGGCCCACCTGTCTCGCCTTGAGCTGGAGCGCGAGATATTGCGAGTAATGCCGCGATTGATGCAGGTTGCCGCCGTGGAACCACAGCGCCTGCTGTTGTGTCGGCTTCCACATGTTGCGCTGCTCGCCTTCCCATGGGCCGGGATCCTTGGTGGTGTCGGAGCCGAGGCCCCAGCATTTGCCCACCTTGTCCGCTACCTCACGCGAAATGAGGTCGGCCGCCCAGCCATTCATCGAACCATAGCCGGTCGCATAGACAACCAGATCGGCAGGCAATTCCGTGCCATCCTTCAGCACCACGGCATTCTCTCTCAGGTGCGAGACATCCACCCCGGATTTCAGCTTGATCGAGCCGTCGATCACGAGATCACAGGCCCCGACATCGATGTAATAACCCGATCCACGCCGCAGATATTTCATGAACAGGCCGGATTCGTCGTCGCCGAAATCGAGCATGAAACCGGCTTTCTCGAGCGCGGCATAAAAATCGGCGTCCTGTTCGCGAATGCGATCGTATACCGGAACCTGGAATTCATGCATGATCCTGTAGGGCAGGGAGGCGAAGATGAGGTCGGCCTTGCGCGTGGTCATGCCGTTTGCCACTGCCCGCTCGGAATAGAGGTCGCCGAGACCGATATCCATCAGCGAGTTCGATTTGACGATATGGGTGGAGGACCGCTGAAGCATGGTGACGTCAGCGCCCGCTTCCCAGAGCGCTGCGCAGATATCATGCGCCGAGTTGTTGGAGCCGATCACTACGACCTTCCTGCCGGCATAGGCGTCCGGACCCGGATGCTGCGAGGAGTGCTGTTGCTCACCCTTGAAGACATCCTGTCCGGGGAATTTCGGGATATTCGCCTTGCCCGACATGCCGGTCGCCAGTACCAGCTGTTTCGGCCGCAGCACGACCTCCTTGCCGGCGCGGTCGGCAACCACCGTCCATTCGCCAGTCGTCTCGTCATATTGGGCGGACTTGCAGGTGGTGGAGCCCCAGTAATTCAGCTCCATGACTTTTGTGTACATTTCCAGCCAGTCACCCATCTTGTCCTTCGGCGTGAAGACGGGCCAGTTTTCCGGGAACGGAATGTAGGGCAGGTGGTCGTACCAGACGGGGTCGTGCAGGCAGAGCGATTTGTAGCGCTTGCGCCAGCTGTCGCCGGGCCGTTCATTTTTTTCGATGATGATCGCCGGCACACCAAGCTGGCGAAGACGCGCGCCAAGTGCAATGCCTCCCTGTCCGCCACCGATGATGACGACATAGGGCTGCTCCGAATAGCCGAGTTCGGCGACTTCGGCCTCGCGTTTTTCCTTCCAGGTCCGGCGGTTGCGGTCGTGGCCGTGCTCCGCGCCCATCGGGCGACGGATACCCTTCGGCTCTTCATGGCCCTTCAGTTCGCTCATGGTGGTGAGCAGGGTCCAGATCAGCCCGTCCTTCAGGCGGATATGGCCGTAACCACGGGCAACCTTGGTCTCGAACTCGAACCAGCCTTGGGTGACGCCATTGCCTTCCGAGGCCTGCTCCTTCACATCCTGCACCAAGCCCGAGGGTTTGATGGCGGAAAGCTGGTTTGTCAGCATGTCGCGGATCTGCTCCCGCCCTTCCAGCGTTTTCAGGTTCCAGGTAAAGGTCACGAGGTCGCGCCAGTAACAATCAGCCTGAAACAGGTTGACGGTGGCGTCTATGTCTCCATTCTCCAGCGCATTGCCGAGCTTGGAAAGAACGGTGTCGATTTTGGTGGCGGGACTGACATCAAGCATATTTATCTCCTCCATGGTGCTTGGTCTGATGGTGGAGCGGCGAATCGCCGCCCCTGAAGCCAGTGGCCTCCGTATGTTGGGCTCCTCTTCCCGGCATACCGGAGGCAACAGGCTATCTCGAAAGATCGATCAGGATCTTCAGATGGGTGCCGGCGGGGTCGAGCAGGGCATCGAATCCCTCCGGCACTGCCGTATCGAGCGTGATGCGTCTGGTAACGATCTTCGTCGCCGGCAGCAGCCCGGAGGCGATGAGCCGGATGACCCGGGGCCAGTAGTGGGTCGGATAGGCCCACGAGCCCTTGATCTCCAGGTCGCGGAATGTCACCTGGAACCAGTCGATCGGGTTTTCATGCGGATGCAGGCCGGTTTGGACGACAACGCCCTGTTTGCGCACAGCATCGACGCAGGCCTTGAGCGCATGTTCATTGCCCACGCATTCGATTGCCACATCGCAGCCGACCGTGCCCTCCGTTGCTGCGCGCACGACATCACCGACATCGTCACGCTTCGGATTGATGGTGATGACGTCGGGGACGATACTGCAGGCAAGCTCAAGGCGAGCGTCATTGAGGTCCGATACGAAAAGTTGCGCAGCGCCTGCCGCGCGCGCGGCAAGAAGCGTGAGCATGCCGATCGGACCGGCGCCGGTGACCAGGACGCTGTTGCCGGCGGTGACGCCGCCACGGTCACAGGCATAAACGGCAACCGCCGAGGGTTCGACGAGTGCGGCCTCTTCATCCGTCATCTCGTCGGGAATTTTCTGGACATTATATTCGTTGACGAGCGCTGCCTGCGCCATGCCGCCGCCTTCCCAGCTGAGACCGACCAGCGCGAGTTGTGTGCTGAGATGGAAAAGGCCACGGTCAGCGAAATAGTCACCGGATCGCGGCATGATGAGCGGCTGGATCGACACCCGATCACCGACGTTGACGGAGGTGACGCCTTCGCCGACCGCCTCTATGACACCGCCGAATTCGTGACCGAGAACTTGCGGGCCGTGAGCCCCGGTGAAGGGATGCGGTTCGGTGGGTATGAAGATCGGACCGTAACTATACTCATGCAGATCGGTGCCGCAGATGCCGACAAACCGGTTGCGGACGAGAACCTGTCCCGGTCCCGGCCGTTTCGGCTCGGAAATGTCTTCAACCCGCAGGTCCCTGGCTGCATGAAATCTGAGCGCGCGCATGTTTTCTCCTCGATGGCTCCTGATGCCGGAGAAGGTGCAATGCCCGTGCCAGCAAGGTTTGCCATGCCGGAAGCCCGAAATTGCGGGGGTTTACCAGAGTGACGGTTTTATACAGCGCCACAGCTGTGGCGCGACAGCCGTGGCGCATGCCTCACTTTTTCTAGTGAGGCCTTCCGATGCCGAGGCGTCGCATTCGCCGGTGCATGGTCGTGCGGTCGATGCCAAGCCGGCGCGCGGCCTCCGACACATTGCCGTTGCAGGCGGCCAGAAGCGCGCCGAGATCGGCACCGCGACTGTCGATCATGGGGGCTGGCGTTGCGGAGACAAGATGATCGGGAAGGTCTTCCGCCGTAATCACCCCGTCATCACAAAGGGCGGCGGCAAAGGCTATCGCATTGTCCAGCTCGCGGATATTGCCGGGCCAGCGATGGCCAAGGATCGACATCCGGGCGGCGTTGGAGAGCGTCAGGGGACGACCCGGCAGCCCATGTTTTTCCAGAAGCCTATCGAGGAGCCAAGGGAAGTCGTCGCGCTCGCAAAGCGCCGGCAAGGTCAGCACGGCCGCATTCAGGCGGTAGTAGAGATCTTCACGGAAATTGCCTGTCCGTACCATGTCGCTCAACGGGCGGTGCGATGCGGAAATCACCCTGAAATTCACCTTCTGGGGGGTGGAGCCACCAACGGGCAGGATCTCGCCTTCGGCCAGCACCCGCAAAAGGCGGCTTTGTGCCGCAAACGGCATGTCGCCGATCTCGTCGAGGAAAAGCGTCCCGCCCTTTGCCTCTTCCACGAGCCCCTTGCGTCCTTTCGCCAAGGCACCCGTGAAGGCTCCCGGCAGATAGCCGAATAATTCGCTCTCGATCAGCTGTTCGGGAATGGCGGCGCAATTGACGGCGACGAAGCGGCCGGAAACGCCGCTGACGTCATGAATGATGCGGGCGAGATGTTCCTTGCCGGTTCCGGTCTGTCCCTGCAGCAGGATTGGCAGTTTTGCGGGCGCCAGTTTTTCCACCTTGCGCCTGAGGTTTCGAACCGTCGGCCCATCGCCGCCGAGCTCTTTCACAGGCTGGGATTTTGGACGGGCAAGCGGCAGGGTCGACCGGCGCTGCTGCGGTTCGATCGCGTGCGCATAAAGCACCGTGCCGTCCTTCACGACGATGCGCCGCTCCTGCGGCAGGCTTGACCGGGTGAGGGAGGCAAGCTCGTCAAAGCCGGCCTCGAAAAACTCCTCTACCCGCTCCCCGAGAAGGCGCTCGGGCAAGCGCCAGTCAAGCCCGCGCGATGCGGCGAGAAGGCGTGCGGCGGCATGCGTCATGCCCGTTATCCGGCCGGAGCCATCGACGGACAGGGCCGCTTCGGGGTCGACATCCAGAAATTCGGGCGCGCCCGCAAAGCGCAGTACAAGATCATGGCGGCTGCTGGCCATCAGATTTGCCAGTTCGATCCTTCGCACGGTCGAGGAAACCAGATGGCGCGCCATGTTCTGGCTGGTCTTAAGGACGGGGGAACTCAGAAGTGAAATATCGAGTACAGCAGTGAGCGCGCCCTGGGTATCGTAGATCGGTGCTGCGGTGCAGGAAAGCGGTGTATGCGTCACATCAAAATGATCGGTCTGATGGATCGTCAGTGCTTCGCCGGTGGCGATGCAGGCGCCGACGGCGCAGGTGCCGGCGCGCGGCTCCGACCATTCAGAGCCCAGGTAAAGCCCGGCCTTGCGCAGATTGTTGTTGAATGACGGGTCGCCCAGAAACTCGACCGTCACCCCCTGTTGATCCGACAAAAGAAGAACGTAATTCTGCTCGGCCACCTGCCGATACAGCCGCTCCAGGCCGGAACGGGCGATGTGGACGAGGTCTTCAGCCCGCTGGCGATGCTCGCGCAGGCATGTTTCGGAAACGATGACGGCTTCGCGGGCCTTGGCCGGATCAAGCTGATAGGTGTCGAGACAACGTCGCCAGGATTCAAGCACCACCGCATCCCGGCCGGTATTCCTGCCCAGTCCGACGTGCTCGATTTCCTTGATGTGATCCGAAAAACCCATAAATCACCGGCCCTCGACAGCCGCCTCCCGTGATTTTTCCGGCGATCATAGCCAGTTTTATGAAATCTGGCTAACCTTCCGGCGATTTTTTGCGCATGGGCTCGATTGCGCTGGCAACGACGCGACCGGTTGCACCGCTAATGCGGGTCTCATCAACCGGCACCCTTCGGGGCGCGCGACCGCAAACGTCGCAGCCGGACCTCCATCTGCCTTTTGGCCTGAATGTCGCCACGCCTGATGGCCACCGACATTCCTTCCACCCACGCCGCAATGGCGCCGTCGTCATCCCCCAACCGTGCGCGGCATTCTCCGAGTTCGGCCCAGACCGCCGAATAGTCTGGGTCCTGCCGGATGGCCTCCTGCAGATGATGTGCGGCATCTTCGAATTGCCCTGCGGTCGTCAAAGTCTTCGCGATTGAAAAGCGCAGCAGCGGACTGTCCCGTCCGTCTTCCAGCATCCTCATGAGTTTTTCGATCATCATCATCCCGTTGCAATGGTGAAGCGCCATGCAATCGGTACGACCTCAAGCGCAGTTGAGGTCAAGCGGGAATTCGCGCAGTCACTTCGCCATGCGAGGCAATGCAACCGGGTCCCATATGTCGTCGAGCGGGCCTTCGAGAGCGGTTCGCGGGGGAATGAGCTTCGGTTCGATGATGGTGACTTCCGGCTCGGTCCGATTCTCTTCCAGCAGTTCGAAACCCTTTTCGAGCATCTGCGCGATATCGGGTTTGATCATATAGACCGGGAAGGGAAGGAAGGATGCGAAAGGGTCGTAGTCGAAGCAGCCGACAACGATGTCGCCGAAGGCCTCGCCATCATGACGCCCCATGAAACGAAGCAGGCCTTCGAAATTTATCGATGAATTGACGAAGAAGCAGCGGGGCAGGCGGCCCCTGCGCTCGAAGAAACGTTCGAATGCCAGCTCCGTCATATGCGGTGAATAACCGGTGATCTCGATATCGTCTCCGCTCACCGCGCCGAAATAAGCGGCCTTGGCGGCGTGGAAGCCGTCGATACGCTCGCGGCTGGCGTGGTCGTCGTGACCGCCGAACAGGATGACATCGTCAGGGCCGAGAGGCCCGCCTTTTTCCGCATGGGCAAGGATCGCCGATGTCAGTATCTCCGCACCGTGCCTGTTGTCGGAAATGACCGAGGGTACGAATTTGCCGGGAAGGTCGATATTGACATGCGGCAGTGCTGCGCGGGCGCAGACCTGGTGCACGCCGTCAGGATCGGTCGCGCCTGCAATGAAGAGGGCATCGATGGAATAGGCGATCAGGGTCTCCACGGTGCGGCGTTCTTCCTCGGGATCGCGCCGCCCGGAGACCACCATGGGCGACAGGCCGCGTTTGCGGGCCTGCCCCTCGAATGTCTGCGCCATGGATGAAAAGAACCGGTTGTCATAAATGGGCACCAGAAGCCCGATGAGACCGGATTTTGAACTCCTCAGGCCGCGGGCCTGCAGGTTGGTGGTGTAGCGATGCGCCTTGGCGAGCGAGAGAATCTTGTCGGCAGTCTCCTCCGAAATCCGCCGTTTGCGCCACGATCCGTTCAACACGGCGCTCACTGTCGAGGCTGATGCACCCGACAATATCGACAAGTCATAAATGGTGGCTTTCTTGGAACTTATACCCGTCACTGCGACCTCCCCAACTGATTCCAATTATTAGAGTACACATCCCCTTGACGGAAGGGCGCTTCATGTTATGGTTATTGCACCATCGATTGTGCACATTGGCAATATCGATTGTGCAGGATGGCTGCTGTGGGAGTGGCAAGGGAGAGTCTCGAATAAGCGAGATGAGAAATTTTGAACGCGCCAGATAAAAAATGGCTGCGGCGGGTTTCGTTTGCCGATTTTTTGAGGAGGAACATCATGAAGAAAATTATTGCTGCAGCGGTCGGCCTGTCGCTCGCGTTGCTCTCGTCCACCGCCTTTGCCGAAGGGCCGAAGGTGGGCGTCGTCGTCAAGATCGGCGGCATTCCGTGGTTCAACGCCATGGAGGCCGGTATCAAGGAACAGAGCAAGAAGCTCGGTGTCGACGGTTTCATGGTCGGCCCGACCAGCGCCGATCCCGCCCTGCAGGTCCGCGCCATCGAAGACCTGATCGCCCAGAAGGTCGATTTCATCGGCGTTGTGCCGAATGATGCGAAGGTGCTGGAGCCGGTGCTGAAAAAGGCCCAGGCCGCTGGTATCAAGGTCATCACCCATGAATCGCCCAAGCAGCTCGGCGCTGACTGGGATTTCGAACTGGCATCCGCCAAGGGTTTCGGCGAAGCGCATGGCAAGCTCTTGGCGGAAAAGATGGGCGGCAAGGGCTCCTATGCCGTCTTCGTCGGTTCGCTTACGGTTCCGCTTCATAATGCCTGGGCGGATGCCGCCATCGCTTACATCAAGGCCAATTATCCGGACATGAAGCTCGTCGGCGATCGCTACGGTGTCGCCGAAGATCTCGACAAGAGCCGTTCGACGGCGCTTGACCTGATGTCCGCCAATGCTGACCTGAGCGGTTTCCTCGCCTTCGGTTCGCAGGGGCCGATCGGTGCCGGGCGTGCCGTCGAAGAGCGGCGCAAGGATGGCAAGGTCTTCGTCATCGGCCCGTTCTCTCCGGGGCAGGGCGCCAAGCTGATCAAATCAGGCGCGCTGACGGGCGGCTTCATGTGGAACCCGAAACAGGCCGGTGAAGTCTTCATCACCCTCGCCGACCGTATCGCCAAGGGCGAGACACCCAAGGCCGGCGACACTATCGAAGGTCTCGGCACCATCAATCCCGAGGGCAACACCATCGTCGTCGACCAGCTTTTGAAGATCGACAAGGAAAGCATCGACAAGCTCGTTTCCATGGGCCTCTGATCCTCCCCAAGGCCAAGGGCGTCGCGCGGGTGTAATACGCGCGCGACGTCCCATCTGGAAAACATGCCGAGCGCCACGTCTGCAATGCTGCCGCGGCGAAGGAGATTTACGTTATCATGAGCGCAGAACCGCTCCTGTCCCTCAAAAATGTCAAAGTCACCTTCGGCGGCGTCCGCGCGCTGAAAGGTGTTTCTTTCGAGGTCAATCCGGGTGAAGTGCATTGCCTTGCCGGTGAAAACGGCTGCGGTAAAAGCACGCTGATCAAGGTCATCACAGGCGTTTACACGCCCGAGAGTGACGCCGAGCTCTATTTCGACGGCAAATCCATCGCTGCGATGACCCCGACGCTTGCGCAATCGCTTGGCATCCAGGTGATCTGGCAGGATCTGGCGCTTTTCGATGAAATGACGGTGGCTGAGAATATCGGCTTCCAGTACGCGGTGAATGGAAAATATGGGCTGGTCGACAAGCGCGCCATCGAGCAGGCGGCCGAAAAGGCGCTGGCCCGGCTCGGCGTCGAGATCGATCTTGATAAGCCGCTCAAGGAACTGCCCATCGCCCAGCGTCAGATCGTGGCGATTGCCCGCGCACTGGTCGGGGAAGCGCGGCTCGTTTTCATGGACGAACCGACCGCGTCGCTCACGCAGTCTGAAACGGATTACCTGATCGACATCGTCCGCAACCTGTCGGCCTCAGGTGTCGCGGTTGTCTTCGTCTCGCATCGCCTTGCGGAAGTACTTGAGATTTCAGACCGCATCACCGTGCTGCGAGACGGCTCGCTTGTCGGTGTCTTTCCCGTTGAAGGCATGACCCAGTCACGGGTGACCGAGCTGATGACCGGCCGCAATTTCGACAACGCCGTCATCGCCGCCGATCACGATGACAAGCCCGTCGTTCTCTCGGTGCGCGGGCTGAGCCGGGCCGGCGAGTTCGTGGACGTTTCGTTCGATCTGCGGCGGGGCGAAACGCTTGGCATAACCGGCCTCTTGGGAGCCGGCCGCACGGAACTGGCTTTGACGCTGTTCGGCATGCATCGGCCGCAATCGGGTGAAATCCTGATTGACGGCAAGAGGGTGGATTTTCATTCCAACCGCGATGCGATCCGGGCGGGCGTCGCCTATCTTTCCGAAGACCGGCTATCGCTCGGTCTCAACCAGCCGCAATCCATTGCCGACAATCTCGTCATGGCCTCGCTCGACCGGCTGCTGAGCGGCGGCCTCATCTCACCCTCTAAAAAGGCGGATGTCGTTTCCCGGTGGATTTCGGCGCTCGGGGTGAAGATCGGCCTGCCCGAAGATCCGATCCGCACGCTTTCGGGCGGCAACCAGCAGCGCGTGGCAATTGCCAAGTGGCTGGCAATCGGGCCGAAAATCCTCATCCTCGACGCGCCGACCGTGGGGGTCGATGTCGGCGCCCGCGCCGGCATCTTCGAAATCGTCCGCAAGCTCGCCGCAGAAGGTCTCTCGATCATCGTGATCTCCGACGAAGCCCCGGAAGTTTATTTCAATACAGACAGGGTCATCCACATGGTCGAAGGCCGGTTCCACGCCACCTATGATCCGCGACGGCTGTCGCTGACCGAACTGGAGTCCGCCATCTATGCGTAGGCTCATCCTCGGACATACAACCGAATTCACGCTGCTGGTCGTCATGGTGCTGCTCTGCACGGGACTGTCTTTTGCCACCGACCGGTTCCTCACCATTTCCAACGCCTTCGATGTGCTGAATGTCTCGGCGGTCAACATCATCTTTGCGGTCGGCCTGCTTGTGGTGCTGATCTCGGGCGGTATCGACATTTCCTTCGCGGTCGCGGCCTCCGTCGTCCAATATGTCACGGTGCTGGCGCTCAATGCGCTCGGCGGCGGCAACTGGGCGGAAGGTTTCATCATCGCCGGCGCGGTTGGCCTTAGTCTCGGTTTCGTCAACGCCTTCCTCGTCTGGCGGCTCAATATCATTTCCATCGTCGCGACCATCTCCACCTTCAACATCTTCTTCGGGCTGTTGATGTTCTTCACCAAGGGCGTGTCGATCTACGATCTGCCGGAATGGCTGTCCACGCGCGTGGTGTTTTACGAGCGCGAGATGTCCGATGGTTCCTGGGTAGAGCTGACGCTACCCGTCGTGGTCATGATCCTCTGCTGCTTTGCCACCTGGTTCATGATTTCGCGCACTACCGTCGGTCGCAAGCTCTACGCCTTTGGTGACAATCCTGAAGGCGCACGCCGCTTCGGCATCAATATCGGCGCCATGCACTATATTTCCTTCGGCTGGCTCGGCCTGATGGCGGGCATTGCCGGGCTCATGCAGGCGCATTACGCGCAGGAGGTGGTGCCGAACGCGCTTTATGGCCGCGAGCTGGATGTTCTTGCCGCCACCGTCCTCGGCGGTGCCCGGCTCGGTGGCGGCAAGGGGTCGGTCATCGGCTGCGTGCTCGGGGTGCTGATGGTGTCGATCACCCAGAACGGTCTCAACCTGATGGGCGTTTCTCCCTTTGCCTTCAAGATGATCGTGGGGGCCATCATCCTCATCGCCATCACGCTCTCTTCCACCCGCTTCGACAAGCTTTTGCCGAGTGCGCTTCGCACATCCACGAAAAAGGGGAGCGCACAGCGATGAACAGTCTCGTTCGGAAATTCAACGCGATTTTCGGTGCCGACATGGCCGGGCCGGTGATTGCCTTTATTGCGGTTATGCTCATCTTCGGAACCTTTGCCGATAACTTTCTCTCGCTCGCGACATTCGGTTCGGTTGCCTTCCAGCTGCCGGAACTCGGCCTGCTGACACTGGCGATGCTGTTGCCGCTGCTGACGGGCGGCATCAATCTGTCCGTTACCTTCGCAGCCAATCTGTCGGGTCTCGCCGCAGCCTGGGTGTTGCAGGCTCATGGCGGGGTGGATGCGCCGCCGAGTGCCTTCCTGTTCGCCTGCCTTGTCGCACTTGTCACCGGCGGTGCTGCCGGCGCGATGACGGGGGCGGCGATTGCCTACACCCGCGCGCACCCCATTCTGGTGACGTTGTCGATGATGATTTTCCTGCGCGGCCTTGGCGAGTTTCTCACCCGTGGCGGAGACGTTTCCGGTTTCCCCGCCTATATGGCGCCGCTCGGTCACGGCACGCTTCTCGGTCTGCCGATCCCGCTTCTGATATTCATCGTCTGCGTCGGCCTCTGGCATGTGCTGCTGACACGAACCAAGCTCGGCTTCGGCCTGTTGATGATCGGCTCGAACATCGAAGCCGCGCGTTATTCCGGTCTCAATACGCGCAAGATTCAGGTTCTCGTCTACACGCTCTCGGGCCTGATGTGTGCGGTTGCCGGCATCATCATGCTTGCCCGTTTCAACTCCGTCCGTGTCGGCCACGGGGAATCCTATCTGCTGATCACGGTGCTGGCGGCCTTTCTCGGCGGCATCAATCCGTTCGGCGGTTTCGGTCGGGTGCTGCCCGTCTTCGTCGCGCTCATCGTTTTGCAGCTCCTGTCGTCCGGCCTCAATCTTCTCGGCGCCAACCAGCATCTGGCAACGGCGCTCTGGGGCGTGCTGATGATTGTCGTCATGGCGGCGCGCGGCCTGTTTTCGAGCTACTTCGCATCTCTCAGAAAGAAGGTATGACGTGAAAGGCTTCGGTGTTCACGCAATGATGTGGTCCCTGAACTGGGACCACGAAAACGCCAGACGGTCCATCGCCGCTGCCGCGGATTACGGTCAGGATTTCATCGAGATTCCTCTCATCGATATCCCCGCCGTCGATGCAAAACACACGCGCGCCCTGCTGGAGAAATACGGCTTGCGGGCCGTCTGCTCGCTGGTGCTGCCGGAGCCCGCCTGGGCGTCCGCGCGTCCCGATGCGGCAATCGACCATCTGAATGCTGCGCTCGACAAGGCCGCAGAAATGGGCGCGGAGGCGCTGACGGGTGTTACCTATGGCGGCACCAATGAGCGAACCGGATTTCCGCCGACACAGGGCGAATATGACAATCTGACAAGGGCGCTCTCCAGGGCTGCCGGCCACGCAAAAACACTCGGCCTGCAATTCGGCATCGAGACCGTCAACCGCTACGAAAACCATCTGCTCAATTCCGCCGAACAGGCGGTGGCGCTGGTGGAGCGCATCGGTGCCGACAACATCTTCATCCATCTCGATACCTTCCACATGAATATGGAGGAAAAGGGCATCGCCAATGGCATCATCGCCGCCCGCAACCATCTGAAATACATGCATATGTCGGAAAGCGACCGCGGCACGCCGGGCTGCGGCAATGTTGCTTGGGACGAGGTGTTTTCGGCGCTCGCAGCCATCGGCTTCAAGGGCGTGCTGACGCTCGAAAGCTTCGCAGCGATGCCCAGGGAGATGGCCGGCGCGATTTCCACCTGGCGGCCGGTTGCGCCCAGCGCCGATGAGGTTCTCGACAAGGGCCTGGCATTCCTGCGCGACAAGGCAAACCAGTACCGCATTTTCTGAAAGCACTCATTATCGGGGCAAGCACCTTGAGTAAAATTGACGAGAATGCCCACGAGATTGCGGACCTTGCCCTCCAGCGACTGGAAGGGTCCAAGGGCAGGCGTCTGATGATTGCGATCGCCGGTGCGCCCGGATCGGGAAAATCAACCATCGCCGAATGCGTGGTCGATGCGTTGAATGCAGGCGAAGGCGTATCGGCCGCACTGTTTCCGATGGATGGCTTTCATTATGACGATGCCGTTCTGGAAGAGATGAAGCGCCGTCCTTTCAAGGGCGCCATCGATACGTTCGATGCCCACGGCCTGCGCCACATGCTTGAGCGTCTGAAGGCCAATGAGGACGATGTCGTTGCCGTCCCCGTCTTTGACCGCGCCATCGAGATCGCCCGCGCCGGCGGCCGCCTGATCCCGCAATACGTCGATATCATCGTCTGCGAAGGCAATTATCTCCTCTCCGGCCAGTCGCCATGGGATCGTCTCAAGCCGATCTTCGATCTCACGATTTTCGTTGATGTCGACGAAGACGACCTGCGTGCGCGGCTGAGAGATCGCTGGCGAAGCTTCGGTCTCGGCGAGGACGAGATCAACCGGAAGGTGGAGGAAAACGATCTCCCCAATGGCCGCTTCATCACGTCCACAAGCACGGAGCCGGACCTTCGCATCGGAAATCCGGGAAGCGGCCCCGCGTCCTGAACCTGCCTGAAGGGCTGCACCTCCCTATCCAAAGTCAAGCGAAACAGAAAAGCGAAAGAGACCTCCATGAAACACGGCATCTATTACTCTTACTGGGAACATGAGTGGAGCGCCAAGTTCGGCCCCTATATCGAGAAGGTCGCCAAGCTCGGTTTCGATATCATCGAAGTCGCCGCCCACCACATCAATGAATACAGCGACGCCGAACTCGCCGTCATCAGGCAGAGCGCGAAGGATAACGGCATCATCCTCACCGCCGGCATCGGCCCTTCGAAAACGAAGAACCTTTCGTCAGAGGATGCCGCGGTTCGTGCAGCCGGCAAGGCGTTCTTTGAACGCACCCTTACCAATGTCGCCAAGCTCAACATCCACACCATCGGCGGCGCGCTGCATTCCTACTGGCCGATCGATTATTCGCAGCCGGTCGACAAGGCGGGCGATTATGCGCGCGGCGTCGAAGGCATTCACGGCATTGCCGATTTCGCCAATGATCTCGGCATCAACCTGTGCATCGAAGTCCTCAACCGCTTTGAAAACCATGTGCTCAACACGGCGGCCGAGGGCGTCGCTTTCGTCAAGGATGTCGGCAAGAGCAACGTGAAAGTCATGCTGGATACCTTCCACATGAATATCGAGGAAGACAGTTTTGGCGAGGCCATCCGTACGGCTGGCCCGTTGCTGGGACATTTCCATACCGGCGAGAGCAATCGCCGCGTACCGGGCAAGGGCAGGATGCCCTGGCACGAAATCGGCCTCGCCCTTCGCGATATCAATTACACCGGCGCGGTCGTCATGGAGCCGTTCGTCAAGACCGGCGGAACAATCGGCTCCGACATCAAGGTGTGGCGCGATCTCAGCGGCGGCGCCGACCTCGCGAAAATGGACGAGGATGCCCGCAATGCCCTGGCATTCTCCCGTTTCGTGCTTGGCGGCTGATGGCGTATAAGCGCATTGACCGGGCGGCGGCTATCTGTCGCCCGGGCAGCCACTGGTATGTTCGCCCGCAATCGCCGAGTTGAAAAGATAACCGCTTGTGGGCTAAAGCACTGATGTCTCTTCGGGATCAAAACGATCCGCCCAAGACCATTGGTTTGCATGATCCCTGTCGC
Source organism: Agrobacterium sp. LR_9 (assembly GCF_041954855.1). Taxonomy (NCBI): domain Bacteria; kingdom Pseudomonadati; phylum Pseudomonadota; class Alphaproteobacteria; order Hyphomicrobiales; family Rhizobiaceae; genus Agrobacterium; species Agrobacterium sp. LR_9. Next base: position 75,149 of record NZ_JAVAYA010000010.1, on the reverse strand, counting down.
ACTCCCGTCCGTCGAAGCGCTGCTTCTTCTTGCATTCTTTGCCGTCACGACCCTCATATGGATCGTCTGGACGCTCCTGCTGTTCGTACGATATGTGGCAGGCCGCTGGAAGCGCCCGATGATCCTGCCCTATGGGCTGGTAACCGCCGTCGCGCTTTTTACCCTCTTTCGGTTCGGTGATTTTTATCTGCAGATGCGCGCATATGACAAAGAGAGGGCGGCAAGCCATCGGCCGGAACTGCTAGAGCCGGCGCGCCTTGGCCAGATCGATATGCCCAAAGGCACGAAACTCGAACTGGCCATTGCCAATAACAGGGAAGCCTTCGACCGGGCCGTGTTTCCGCATCCCGTGCCGGTGGCGGATATCGATGCCGTCGAGATCACTCGCTATATATCGATAAAAACCAACGAGAGCTACGAAACGGTGGGCTTTACCCCGCAGACCATGCGGATTACCGGCAACGGCGTGACCACCCAGAGCGGCTGGCGCTGCGACGCGACGCAACCGGTGGAGTTCGATCTTTCGCCCGATGGCGGCATATCCGCTTTCAGCAACTGCACTCTTTCCGATGGCAATGTTGTCGACGGCATCACCCTGCCGAAAGGCACGTCCCTGCGCGCCTCCACCGGCAATGTCTATACCGATGGCTTCGTCGATTCCGATAAATGGGTTCTCGATACGGCTCAGGACCAGACCGTTCACATCGACAGTTTCGATCTTTCCGAAGCAACGTTTGCCCTTGATGGCGAGCGAAAACTCCACGAGATCAAAAGAGGTGTCCTGTCAAAAGACGCAACGCTCGGGACGCTTCACCATGCCGCCGGAACCAATATTCGCTACAATCCCCGGCATCTTCGCAACGACTATCCCGGCGCGTGGTTGATAATCGCGCCCCTGCCGGCTGCCGATGCTCCACCGGTTCCGTCGCATGATATCGTGCAGGGCAGGGACGGAAAGGTTCTGTCCGTTCTCCATAATTGATCCCGCCCGGTGGCGAGGTGCCGTGGGCATGGCAGTTCGATAATTGTCTCACCAGCCATAGCTGAAGGTCAGGCCGCTGCCATTGTCCCCATCCTGCACCACATTGGTTTGCGTGTTGCGGCCATACTGGAAAATGCCATAGGCGTTGTTGTTGCCATTCTGCTGCAATGTTGCGGCATGACCGTTGCCCCGTTGCCGGATGAAGCCGAGATTGCCGCCGCCGTTCTGGGCGATGCCGGCGGCGTTGCCACGGCCGAGCTGCCGGATATCGGCATCCTTCAGGCCACGGTACAGCGAATAGGCGCGAAGCCCGGTGGAAAGAAGATCTCCATCCGCTGTATTGCCCGGTGCGAGGTCGAATGAAATCCGGCCGCCGGCCTGAGCGGGTGCGGAAAACCCGATTGGCGCGAGGCTGCCGACAAGCGCAGTAATGGTAAGAAGTTTCAATAGGTTGTTGGTCATTCTTATCTCCATCTGTCAGCCTCTTGCCGATGATCCACTGTCGCATTTCGCAACTGAACCAGACCGGAATTGCCCATTCACATGTCGTTCAGAGGGCCCGGCACGATCAAAAGAAAAAAGGGCGCCGAAACGGGCGCCCTTTCTGGTGAAATATACGACATGACAGCAGCCTAATCGCCGCCAATCTGCTTCGTACAACTGAAGCTCCTGCCATCGATCACGAGATCGAGCACCGCCTTGTAACGGGCTCCCTTCGCATCGAGCGTCACCGAGCTCAGCAGTTGCGAACGTCCAGCCGCGACGTCGAAGTCGCCGCCCTGATTGATGACGGAACTCCCGCCGCCGCCGGATTTTTCGACGTGAAAGGAGTAAGCCCCGCGGCCACCGGTGTCACTCTTTGTGACGGCCTCGAGCTTTACCATGCCGGCCTGCGGTGTTGCCCTGATCTCGCAACGCTGCCCTTCGGCCGGTTCCTTTGCAGTCGATATGGTCGCAACGGCGCCGAAAGGAAGCAGGGCCATTGCAAGGCTCGCCGCCAGACGGCGCGGATGTCTGAGGGTATGGGGCATGGCTCGTCTCCCTGACGATCTGATATTTCGATCTCGACCCGTTTCACCTCATCGCGGGCTGCTTAAGGGCAGGCCTGCACGAAGGCCGCGACATTGTCGTTGCCGCCCTGGCTCACATTGGCGCTGCAGCCACGGCCCACCTGAACACCGGCCGCGATGTTGCCGTTGCCATCCTGGGTGAGGATGGTGGTGTGGTTGGAGCCGAATTGCCCGATACCGGCCACGTTGCGGCTGCCGTTCTGATAGGTGGAGCCGTAATTGTCATGTCCCTCCTGACCGACGGCCGAAAGGTTTTGGCGACCATACTGATGGCCGACAATCCGGTTGTAACCGCCGTTCTGGTAGGTGCGAATCCGGTTGCCATAACCTTCCTGCGCGCCACCGACAGAGTTGGACCAGCCATATTGTTCGATGCGCACATCATTGGCCATGGCGGGTGCCGTGGCGGCGATGCCAACGAGAGCAACGAGTGCACTAGCAATAAAAGACTTCCGGATCATGACTGTGTCTCCTCAGGCGGATAGGACCGCGGTTGAACGTCTTTGTTTTAGACGGTCCCGTTGGAACGGAAGCTGAAGAGATTATTCAGTCGTAGTTCATTCGGCGCCTTGTCGTTCCGGCGCCGTGCGCCGGTATCAGACCAGGGCCAGAATACGGGCTGGGCCGCCCGTTCCGCCGCGGTGTGCCGGCGCGCCGACGATTATGGTCGCTCCCTTCACCGGCAGAGCCTCAAGGTTGTTCAGCCCTTCGATGCCGTAGCGCCCCGCCGGCAGCCAGGAATTGTGAACCGCGAAATCTGCGGAGTTGCCGGGATCCAGCGAAAGCGTGTCGACGCCAATGGCGACGGTTTCGAGCTTGAGCAGAAGGTCGGTCGCCGATTTGCCGAAACCGGGGAAGGCGAATTTTCCGGCGTCGTCATTGCGGAATGAGGGGCTCTTCACTTTAGTAGCCCAGCCGGAGCGCAGGGCCACGATTGCACCTGCCGGGATGTCGCCATTCGCAGATATCCAGCGCTCGATGTCTTCGGCTTCAATGGTGGAATTGGCATCGTCTTTGGCGCGGTCGGTGATATCGACGATGACAAGCGGCGCCACAAGTTTCTGCGGCTCCAGCTGGTCGACGCTCGCGCCATCCGCGCTGAAGTGGAAAGGCGCATCGATATGGGTGCCGGTATGTTCGTAGATGGTGAGTTTGTGGAGCTGATAGCCGTCCTTGGCGATCTCCGCTGCCCACTCGTATTCTATGCCCGGTTTGCCATCGAATGTAGGAAATGTGGAATCATAGGTATGGGTGAGATCAACGACCTGCCGGGCCGATTGCGCCAGCACCGGCGCCGCCAGGCTGCCCGCCGTCATGGCCGTTAAACCGGCCGCGGCGCCCTTGAACAGCAGGCGTCGTGACAGCATGTTCCGTTTTACGTTCTCGATCACGCAATTGTTGCACATGCCTCAGTCCCTCCATTGAGAAATCCCTGTTCTCAAGCGTAGCGCAAAGGTGGAGTGACGCAAGGCAGGACCTGCCCCAATTTTTAACCTGTTGCAGGTGGCGACTCCGGAAAGTCGCCGCTCTTCTGGTTGCCGCGGGCGTCATGTCGCCCGCGGCCAGGAATGGCAGGGATCAGTCGCGACGCTGCACGACGGCGAGTGCGACCGTCAATGCGGCAAGGACGGCAGTGAGAGCGAGCGGCGCGGTCGCACCATAGGAGTCAACGATATAACCGCCGAGCACCGCGCCAATGCTGATCGCCACCTGGAAAGATACCACCATCAGGCTGCCGGCTGCCTCCAGAGCATCGGGTGCACCACGGGAGAGGTTTGTCGGCAGCACGACCGGCCCCATGCCGAATGCAAGGCCCCAAAGTGCGACGAGAGCAAAAGCCGCACTCGTATGAGCGCCCCAGATAACGAGGGCGATCGTCGCAAATGCCATCACCGCGGCAGTGACGATGAGAGCAACGCGGATACTGGCGTCAGCCATCCGGCCCCCGACGACATTGCCTATCACGGAGGCAACGCCAAAGCCGAGCAGGGCGAGCGCAATCGGCGTGGTGTCAAGAAGCGTGACCTTTTCGAGGAAGGGACGCACATAGACCGAGCCTGCAAAATGCCCCGTCATCAGCAACAGGATGGCAAGCATACCGAGCTGAACGCTGCGGCGCCGCGTCAATCCAAGGACATCGGAAAGACTGTTGCTTGTACTTGCCGGCAGAGAGGGCAGGCTGAGTATCTGTAACAGCATGGCAACGATGGCAAGTCCCGCCGTCATCGACATGGCGATGCGCCATCCCAGCCAGTCGCTGATCAGGGCGCCCATCGAAGGAGCTGCAATGGTGGCAAGCGAAACGCCGAGGGTAACGATAGCCATGCCGCGCCCGGTTGAATTTGCGCCGACAAGCCGCGCCACAACGGCAACCGACAGCGCCCAGAAACCGCTGAGTGCAATACCCAGTCCGGCCCGGCCCAACAGCAATAGCCAGAAATCGGCGGCAACCGATGCCAGAATGTTGGAGGCGATCGCCAGCGCGCTAAGACCGACAAGCACTGTCTTGCGGTTCAGCTTGCCGATCAGAACATTGCTCAACAGCGCCGTCACCGCGCCTACGGAGGCGGTGGCGGTGACGACCTGCCCGGCCGTGCCTTCTGTGATGCCAAGATCGCGCGCCATGGGCGTCAACAGGCCCGCCGGCAGGAACTCGGCCGATACCAGCGCAAAGCTGGTGGCCGCCATGGAAAGAACGGCGAACCAGGTCGCAGCCGTCCACGCGGGTTCTTCTGTGGTTTCCAGGGGGATAGCTACCCCATCAAACTGCGATGTTGTGTCCGTCATGACGTCTCTCCTTGAGTTGAGAGAGTTTTAGACGGTTTTTCCCGGATGATATGTATCTAAAAATCCGAATTTCATGCCTGTTCCTCCGAAATTTGTGCATCGCACAACATTCGCAGCGCCATTTGCGTGACGAGGATGCCTTTGCAGTGACCGGTCCGGTTCCGCCAACCGGAAACTGTTTCGGGCCGGCAACTTTTCAAACCGTTATCCGTTTATGCATCCATGACCGATGCTGACGCAAAGCCGAACCCGATCGATGGCACCGGCCAAAAGGGTGCAGAGAATGTTCATGCCAACGACGCACCCGATGATCCCCTTCCGCCGGAGGAATTGGAGCCCGCTTCGGGTTTGACGCCGCAGCAGGCCGAAGAGGCGCGCAAGCGATATCTTCTGAAGCGCTTTCTGATCAGCGCGCGGGGTTTCTGGAGCCGCCGTGGGGACGGGCTTGCCTGGCCGTTCTCCATCGGGCTTCTCGCTATGATCGGCGTCAATGTCGGTTTTCAGTATGGCATCAACGTCTGGAATCGCGGGATTTTCGATGCGATTGAAAAACGGGATGCGTCGACGGTCTACTTTCTCGCTTCCATATTCCCGCCGCTGGTTCTCGGAAGCGTTTTCATTGTGACCTCGCAGGTTTACGTCAGAATGCGCATCCAGCGACGCTGGCGGTCGTGGCTGACCAAGGTGCTGGTCTCCCGATGGATCGCAAATGGCCGCTATTACCAGCTCAACCTGATCGATGGCGACCATCAAAATCCGGAGGCGAGGCTGTCGGAAGATATGCGGATCGCCACCGAAGCACCCGTGGATTTCGTGGCGGGCGTCATTGCCGCCTTCGTATCGGCGTCCACCTTTATCATCGTCCTGTGGACGATTGGCGGCGCGCTGACGCTGCCGATCGGTGGGTTATCGGTCACGATACCCGGCTTTCTCGTGATTGCGGCGGTGATCTATGCGCTCATCACATCGAGTTCCATCGCGTTGATCGGCCGGAACTTCGTCAGGGTCTCCGAGGTCAAGAACCAGCTGGAGGCGGAATTCCGTTACACGCTCACCCGTGTCCGGGAAAACGGGGAGAGTATCGCCCTGCTTGGCGGCGAAGAGGAAGAGCGAAGCGACCTCGACAGGAGGTTCCGCAATGTCCGGCACCAGTGGAAGCAGATGGCGCAGCAATATATGCGCACCACGGTCGTGTCGCATGGATCGATGTTGATCGCGCCCGTTGTTCCGCTTCTTCTCTGCGCGCCCAAATTTCTCGATGGAAGCATGTCTCTCGGTCAGGTCATGCAGGCGGCATCCGCTTTCACCATCGTTCAATCCGCCTTCGGCTGGCTGGTCGACAACTATCCCCGGCTGGCGGACTGGAATGCCTGCGCACGCCGCGTTGCCTCCCTGATGATGTCGCTTGACGGGCTGGAGCGGGCCGAACAGAGCGATAAGCTCGGCCGGATCGTGCGCGGTGAAACGGAAGGCGAAACGATGCTCAGCCTCAAGGATGTTTCGGTGTCGCTCGGTGACGGCACGGCCGTCGTCAAGGAGACCGATGTGGAGATCGGGCGGGGAGAAAGAGTGCTGGTCGCAGGCGAATCCGGATCCGGCAAAAGCACGCTCGTTCGGGCAATCGCGGGCCTGTGGCCATGGGGCGGGGGCAGCGTCAGTTTTCGGGCCGGCAGCCGGCTTTTCATGTTGCCGCAGCGGCCATATGTTCCCTCCGGCACCCTTCGCCGGGCGGTCTGCTATCCGCAGGCGGCCGAGAGCTGGACTTTCGAAGAGATAGGAGAAGCTCTCGACAAGGTTGGTCTCGGCCATCTCAAAGACAAGGTGGAGGAGGAGGCGCCGTGGGACCAGACGCTGTCGGGCGGTGAAAAACAGCGGCTGACTTTTGCCCGCCTGCTGCTGAACGACCCGGATATCATCGTCATGGACGAGGCGACTGCGGCTCTCGATGAAAAAACCCAGGACAGGATGATGCTGACGGTGATCGATGAATTGCCTGACGCCACCATCATCAGCGTGGCGCATCGTGCCGAGCTGGAGGCCTTCCATAGCCGGAAGATAACCTTGGAGCGACGGGAGGGCGGCGCAAAGCTGGTCAGCGATATCCACCTCATTCCCCGCAAGGCCCGCTCCCGCTCGCTTCTTCGGCGCATGGTCAAACGCAGGTAAGTCGCGGCGACTGTCGGGAGTGCTTGCAGGCATGTCGCCTGCGAAATTCTAACGCGAACGAATATCGCCCTTTCCGGTGTTCCCGCCTTGTGCGGCGTCACCCGTAAGAACGATAGACGGCAATTCGGCGAAGTCATAAAATGGCTGGCAGAGGAGGCAACGATATACTCTTGGGAGGAAACCAATGCCTATCTTCATGGACCGGCACGAGCTTGCCGGCGTCTCCGCTGCGGATATCGCCGCAGCACATCTTAAAGATCTCAACATCCAGGATCGGTACGGCGTCAGGTTTTTGACCTACTGGTTCGATGAAAGGCGCGGTACGGCCTTTTGCCTTATGGACGCTCCGGACGCTGAAACAGCGCAGTGCGTGCATCGGGAAGCGCACGGGTTCGTCGCCAGCGAGGTGGTGGAAGTCGCGCTGTCGGCCGTGGAAGCGTTTCTCGGGCGAATACAGGATCCGGTGGCGCCTGGGGCCGCCTCGAAAAATATGGACCCCGGTCACCGCGCGATCCTTTTCACGGACATCGTCGGTTCAACCGAAATGACGGCCCGCCTTGGGGATCGCATGGCGGCGGAACTCATCCGGGCACACGATGCGCTCGTGCGCGGTTGTCTGGGGCGGCGCTCGGGGCGGGAGGTCAAGCACACCGGCGATGGCATAATGGCCGTGTTCTCCTCCACGCCATTTGCGGTGGATTGCGCCATCGATATCCAGCGCGAGTTCCATCGTTACAACAGCGACAGGGGCGAGCCCATCCACATCCGTATCGGTCTGGATTGCGGGGAGCCTATCGAGGACAGCAATGATTTCTTCGGGACTACCGTGCAATTGGCGGCAAGGCTTTGCGCCGCAGCCGAGAGCGACCAGATCCTGATATCGGATAAGACTTTTCAGGAATATGGCGGCGCCGATGTCCTCGTGCATGGCGATCGTTACAGGCTGAAGGGCTTTGCCGAGCCGGTGCTGGCCTATAGTTGCGAGTGGCTGCAGCACTAGCTACGGCCTTGTGTCGCGACCGAATGGATCGCCCCTTAGCGCCATATCTCGGTCAGGCCGCCGGAGGCTCCGTGCACAGGGTCTGTCGCAGGCTTTGGCAGGGATCTAATCCGCTCGAGCATTTCATCGCTGGGCGCAGAAGTCTGAATATCGGCCTTTTGCCCCGGCGGATAAGCACCCACCACTTGAAAATCCGCAGAAGCACTCAGCTTCATATGGCCGGTTCCGGCGGGCAGGATCAGGCAATCGCCCTGTGTGACCTCCAGAATTTGCCCCTCGGGCCCGCCGATCTGCAACGTCGCCTCGCCACGCCCCACGCCCAGAACCTCATGCGCGCCGCTGTGGTAATGATGGTAGTCGAACACGCCATTGCGCCAGATGCCGCTCCATTTGTTGCGGGAAAACATAGCCTCGAAATCCGGGGAGTCCGAGTCCGGGCCAACGTTTCGATAAATAATGACGGCAAAGGTCTGATTGTTGGGAACCTGCCCGCCGGGGCCGAAAGTGAGTTGCTCGGTTTTCATGTTGATGCTCCTCATGTTCTGCCCGCAGGAGAGACGGACTTCTCGGACATTCAGGTCATAATCTCATGAGAATACCAGTTCCGGCGGTCTCAAGCTCGAAAAACCGGGCTTGAAACCTCTGCCGGAGGAGTGGCCGGATTTATTCGGCCGTCGCCTGAATATCGACCTTGTCGAGAAGCCCCATCGGATTGTCGGAGGCGGCAACCAGATCGAAAATGCCGAGGCCGTTTGCGCCGGTGGATTTGACCGTTACCGTCAGGGTACCGGGTTTGCTGATGAACTGGACGAGCGCTTGCACGGCGTTTTGCAGCTTGGGCTGTTCAGCTGCCACCTGCGGCAGCATCATGCTCGCCACCAGTGTGAGGGTGGCGCGTACCTGATCTTCCGTCATGTCGTTCTGCAGGGCATAAAGCTTGATCGCCTTGGCCATCAAACCTTCGTCCTTGATCGTGAGCTTCACTTCGCGGCCGGCAAGCCCGAAGAGCGCCGCCTGCGCGCGATTGACGTCGAAGGAGAAGAACTCTTCCGTAAAGCCGCTTACCAGACCGGCGAAATTGACGCTGCCGAAATCCTTGCTGCTGAGCGAGATATCGCGGATCACCAGATTGCTGTTCGGTTCGTCCCAGCCGGCGGCGAGACCATAAGAGAAGGCCAGTGTTTCGAGACCCAGTTTGCGGGCTTCGACGAAAACTTCCTCCGTCGAATCAGCCGGGATCGGAAGCGTGAGCTCGTCCTGCCTGATCTCGATATCGGTCGGAATGCCGTTGAAGGGCTTGGTCAACCCCATCTCGAAATTCTTGAGCGAGAATTTGATGCGTTCCGGCGTTCCGGCCGTTTCTTCCTCCGTCTCCTCCTCCGGCTTTTCCGGCGCGGCGATATCGACGTTGATGCCGCCGACGCGCACCCTGCCGAGCTCCGGTATCAGGCGATTGAACTGGAAGGTCTCCATCTGCGTCTCGTCGAGCGCGATGATCTCGGAAATTCCCTTGATCGTCGAACTCCAGTCGAAGCCCTTGAGGCTCGCTTCCGCGACTTCAATCTTGCCGTCGCCATCTCCGATCGACATGCCATTCAAGCCAAAGTTGAGCTTGCGGCTGTCCATCTGCATGTCGATGCGGTCGATGGTGGCCTTGACCCTTTTGCCGGCCGCGCCTTCCTTTTCATCCGGCGCATCGACCTTGAAGCCGATGAACTGCATGTTGCTCTTGCCGACCATGTCGAGAATGGAGACGGCCTTTGCGAAAAGCGCCTGGCGCGCCTCCGGTGAAAGCTCGTCAGGATCTTGGGTGGTCGTCAGCGTTTTGAGGGTATCCAGCAGCGGTTCGGACGGCATGCGGGCGGTAAAGCCATCGCTGCGGATTTCATCGTAGCTGAAATGACCGTCTCCTTCAGAGAAGGAAACTGCCTTGATGGAGAGCGGCCCGTAGAGCGGCTTCGCTTCCTTGTCTTCCGGGCCCGCCTTTTCCGTATAGAGCCGGGCGAGATAAGCGACGTCGATGTCCTGGCCGGCGATCGCGCCGGTCGACACGACCATATGCTTGTCCTTCATCGCACCTTCGCTGTCGGGAAGCTGCATCTTGATGTCGTAGCTGCCATTGTCGATAGAGTATCGGGCAATGCGGCCGCCCGCGATCTCGGAGAGAGCGAGGTTCTTGTAAACGGTCTTCTGCTCGGTGGTCGCGACGGACTGGGTAAACGTCACCTCCGGCGTGGAGATGCTTGTCGCCGCGAAGCGCTCGATGCGGCGGGCGAGGGAGCCGCCGTTTCCTTCCGCCTGTCCCGGTTTTTCGAAGGCGGCGTTCTCGATGCGCGCCTGTACCATCGAAATCTTTCCGGTGGGCACATCGATGTCGATGGTGTTCATGTCAATCGCGCCGTCCAGAAACGGAAGTTTCGGACGTCCGTCGATAGCCGCGATCTTGATATTCCTGCCGTCTTCAAGCGCCAGCGTCAGATCGCGAACATGAATTTTCCCGAGAAAATCGACCTCGATGGACGTGGCGGTCGCACCGCTGCGGGCAACCAGCTCCTTCACCTTCGCTTCGTAGAAGGTCTTGCCGCCGATGACGCCCGCAGCGGCGACGGCAATAATCGCAACCGCCGCCCAAAGCGCCCTGCGCCGACCCTTGCCGGTCTGGATGTTTTCCTGTTCCACGAAGTTGATCCTCTTTAACGAACTGATATTGACCGCCTTTTAAGCACGCAAAAGTTGCTTAGCAAGTGGTCGTTACCGGCTTAATCGAGGCGTGAAAAAACGCGAGGCGGAGGCGGTGTTGCCGCGGCCCTTCGCCTTCCGGCTGAAGCTACCGCCAGAACATCAGCGCCATGCCGGCCACGACAAGTGCAGCGCCGGCCCATGCGCCGGGCGCCGGCAGCTCCCGTGTCTTCAGCCACAGCAGCGGCAGGATGATGACAGGCGTCGTTGCCGAGAGTGTCGAGACAATGCCGACCTTGCCGCCGGAAAGGGCAAAGAGAAGCAGCGTCATGCCGAAAGCCAGGGCGACGATGCCCGTGAGCGCCGTCTGCAGGAACAGGCTTCCGGTCAGCCTGCCTCTCGGCTTGACAGCCTCGATGGGCAGCATCGTCAGCGCCGTCAGACAAAGAGCGGCCACTCCGACGCGCAGCATGGAGGCGGCAAGAGGATCGACCCCGGTCGCCATCACGGGCCTTGCAATCAGCGAGCCGACCGCCTGGCTGAGCGCGGCAAGAAGGCCGAAAAGCACGCCGAGCCAAAGCGGCCCCTTCACGCTTTCCCATTCGTGCAGCTGCGCCTTGCGCTTGCCGAAGAGGATTGCCAGCAGCACTCCGCTCAGCGTGAGGCCTATGCCGGCCATGGCGCTGGCGGGAAGCTGCTCGCCAAGCACCGCCCATCCCAGCAGCGCGGCGATCGGGGCATTCAGCGCAAAGAGGATTCCAGAGCGACGCGGCCCCAGCCGGTTGAGGCAGGTGAAGAGAAGCGTGTCGCCAACGAAAATACCGATGAAGCCGGAAAGGAGAAGCGAAGACAGCGCCTCCGGCTGAAGCTCCCGCCAGCTGCCCGAGGCGAACACATAGACCCCCAGCAGAGCGGCGACAAAAAGCTGCCGCGTCCTGTTGAAGGCCAGCGCTCCAAGCCGCCCCGCCGGGCCGGACGAAAGAAGCCCGGTCATCGCCCAGCAGGTCGCGGCACCCACGGCAGCCAGTTCATAGATCGGCATGTTTTCCCCGTCGATTGGCCGCCTGCTTCCGGCCGCGGACACTATCCCTGGCTGCACACATCGCAGATTCCGGGTTTGCCCGCCATACCATAAGCATCACCATCAACGGCATGAACCGGCATATGGCCCACCGCCCCTGCCGGGCAAGCCGTCGCATCCGCTGGCAACAAATGCGCCGCACCCGTTCAGCCGCCCACCCCCGATGTCAGCTTACACCGGCATCAAGTCTGCGAACGGGCAGTCCATTCACCGCGCGTCACGCGCCATTGATGATATTGCAGATGCCCGCGCGGATGACGTTCTTGTCCGCGATCTGTCCTGCCTGAATGTTGAAGACAGCATCGATCCGCACAGCGGCGCCTTTCTGCCGGGCCACGACCCGCAGCGTCTGAATTCTGCCGCTGCCGCTGGTCTCCTGGTGCGCATCGATGGAAGACAGCGCCTTGTTGATCTGGATGCCGGAAAAACCCTCCGCCGCCACGGCCTGAGCCAGCTTTTGAAGTACGGCAGGCGCTTTCGCCTTCGGCAGTTCCTGCCAGGACTTGTAAGAGACGGCCGTCACCATCGGTACGCCTGAGACCGTGAAATTCTTTTCGCAGGATGCGGCGAGGACGGGGCTTGAAAAGGCGATCATGCCAAGAGCTGCTATGACATATTTCATTTCGAATAATCCAATCGTTGGTGAAGGCTGAAAGCTGCCGGTCGCATCAGAATGTCGACCGTTTTCCTCTGTAGGTGGCTGGAGGCGGAAGCGCTTCATGGGCTTGCGCCAGCGTCTCAAGCCATGTCGCCAGGCCAGCGGGAACCTCCTCGTTGCCCGCTTCCAGCGCCTCAATCCATGAAAGTTCGCATTGCAGGGCGGACGCAATATTGATCGGCGTCCAGCGGATCACCCGCAGGCATTGATTAAAGCGTTCTGGTGACATGATGATTTGATGTTTTCCCCGTCATTTTCTTGGCGAAGCTCACTCAGGTGACTGCGAGAGTCAATCTTTTTCTGCAACTTTGGATGGCTTGTTTCTGGCCCGGCAGTTGCATCTGCCAGCCGTTGCCGAACGCCATCCGCGGGAAGGGGAAAGGCTCGGTTGCCCAAACGAAACGGCTGGTCGATGCATCCGCATTTTATCAAGGGGATCATGCCCGTCGAGAAAACTTAGTCGATCTGCTAAGTTTCTCCTTGCCTCATCGCGATGAAACATGATAGTTAGCAATATGACTAAGCATCATCGGGACCTTTCACTGATCTTCCAGGCTCTGGCTGATCCCACGCGGCGGGCGATTCTGGCGCGCCTCGGCGGCGGGCCGGCGCCGGTCATGGAACTGTCCGCTCCCACGGGGCTGCGTCTGCCCACGGTCATGCGGCATCTTTCCGTGCTGGAAGAGGCGGGGCTGATCGTCACGTCCAAGGATGGGCGGGTGCGCACCTGCGCAATCGTGCCGGAAGCGCTGGAGCCGGTCAGCACATGGCTCGATGAGCAGCGGGCCGTATGGGAGAGCCGGCTTGACCGGCTGGAGGCATTTGCAATGCAGGCCATGAAGGAGGAATCCGAATGACAACGAAACCGGATCAAAAAAGCGCACGCGCTGAACCGCATCAACCGCAAGACTGTTTTGCAACGCTCAGCTTCGAACGGGAAATTGCCGTTCCGCTATCGGCTCTCTGGCAGGTCTGGCTCTCACCCGCCGCCCGGGCGGTGTGGGCCTCTCCCTCGCCCTCGGTCACCGTGGAGTTCCTGGAGGCGGACAGCAGGCTGGGCGGTCGCGAAGTGTCGCTCTGCAAGGTCGCCGGCCAGCCGGATATTCGCTGTGAATGCGGCTGGCTGGAGCTACAGCCAACCCGCCGCAGCGTGAATTACGAGGTGGTCTCATCCGGCGACATAACCCAGTCGGCAGCGCTGGTCACTGCCGATTTTCAGGTCGTGGAAGAGCGTAGCCGCCTGATCGTAACGGTGCAGCTTTCCTCACTGGCCGAGGATATGCGGGATGGCTATCAACAAGGTTTCAGCGCCGGTCTCGACAATCTGGCCAGCGTGGCCGGACGAACCATGGTGCTGGAGCGAACGATAAAGGTGCCGCGAAACATTGTCTGGAAAGCCTGGATGAACGAAAAGACGCTGCCGCAATGGTGGGGCCCTGAAGGCTTTTCCTGCCACACGAAGAGGATTGACCTGCGGACCGGCGGTGAATGGGTCTTTGACATGATCGGCCCTGACGGCACGGTCTTCCCGAACCATCATCGGTACGTTGAGGTCCGGCCCGAAGAGAGGATCGCCTATACGCTGCTGTGGGGCGAAAACGGGCCGAAACATGCCGATGCCTGGGCTTCCTTCGAAGATCAGGATGGCGCGACGAAAGTTGCGCTGGGCATGGTGTTCAGCACGGAAGCCGAGTTCCAGCAAGCGAAGGGTTTCGGCGCCGTGGAGCTCGGTCAGCAAACGCTGGGCAAACTCGAACGCTTCGCCAAGGCGCTATAGATGCGCAGTGCCATCAGCTCCATGTGCAGATGTCTCGGTCTTGGCCTCTTGTTCGTCGCGGCAGCCTGATCGCTCTTGATGTCGAGTGACAGCTTCAGCAGGACCACGGAAAAGTCGTGTGCTGTAGGCCCTCTGTCACGACCACCCGCCACATTTCTAAAGGACGATATGTAGCTTCAGGCTCTTGAAGGTGGTTGTAACTGCGGCCTCCCGGCCTTTATTTATTTTCTGCCTCTGCGAAGCGTGCCTTATCGCTGGGCCCTGGTGCTGTTTGGGAAGCGAACGGGGAGGCGACTCTCCCTCGCGGTCGCGCAGCCATTCCAAATCCTCCGTCCGCGACGTATCATTCCGAGGCGCATTGGGCGTGATGGTTTAGAATCGCAACCGTTCAAGCGGCAACACAGGAGTCGGCCGATGACGAGTATACGACGTTCGCAATATGCCTGACATGGGCAAGACTTCTCGCCCCATGACCACCGGTATGCGGCAATTCCTGGATCTTGAGCAGCAGCGCGATTGGATAGCGGGCAGGATCGACTTGCCGGACGCGAGCGACCGCTCAGAGTCCCTGGAACAGCGTTTCAAATATGTCGCTCGATTTGAGAGGCTACTTAGTCGCCCGCAAGCTGGGGAAGTGCTGGCGATTCTCGGGCTATACGGTCCAAACTGCATTCCCTTGCTGCGCAAGACGGAGCGCTACTACTGGTCGGTTTCCTGTCTGCCGTCGAGTTCGGACAAGCCGCTCGTACGGGTCAATGCGAGCTGGATGGAGCTTTTCACCCTCTATGCTCAAGGCGACGATATCCGCGCCAGATTCATCGTGCATCTTTCGGATTTCACTATAGATCGTTCAGTAACGCCGAGCCGGGTGGATAAATCCTTTCTGGAGCAAAGCGTCGCAATGCCGGAGGATGTTAGTTATTTCTTCCCGCGTGGTGCGGACATTTTCGGCATCAATGTGTGCGGCACTGTCTCGATCCGCAAACTCCTCGAGAGCCGCCGCATGGTACGCGCCATTCGGACGTTCAACCTGACGCACATGAACCGCGGGCGGAACGCCTATCAGGCGAGCCATTGCTACAGCGTGGCCGATTACATGCTGGCAGATTGAGGGCTCCTTAACGCATGTCATCCTGATGAATTCGTCGTCGCCGGTGGCGGCCGCATCTCGCGAGGTCGAAAACTGAGGCGCACTCGCGCTTGCCCAGCTCAGCCGAACGCCAGCGCCGACCTTGGCTGGTGTGCGCCTGCATTGCGGCTGTACAGGCCGTTGTCGCACGCAACTGAATGTAGCCGTCGCGACGTCACGTTTCTTGTGTGCCGATGTCGTTGAAACCTCGCGCGAGCTCCCTAAGTAGTCGGTTTGGTTATCCCGCCCGCAAAGCGCCATACCCAGACAACACGGCTATCGCAGGCCTCCAATATCCTGCGACAGCCGCAAACGTTACATTTTATGGAACAGCATTGGCGCGGCCTGCGCTCATCAAATTGATGAGTCTTTCAAGACGAGCCACAACGTCATGGGTTTCAAGGAGCTGTTGCTTCTCTTCCATACTTGCCGACAGCAGAGGAGCGACTGTGTCGGCTAAAAGGCTTGGATCGCCGATTGAGGGCAGGCTGAAGCGCGCTTTGGATCCCGGGGGAAGCGCGGAAAAATCGACCTCAGCATAAGTCTGGTATGAATCGAGAACCGCACGCGAAAGAGCGCTAGCCTTCTGCGAATGGTTCCCCTGCTCTTTGATGGGCTTGACCTCAGCCGCCAGGAATTCTCCATCCGAAAGGCGGACAATGCCTGTTCGTTGAAGCCCGCAAACGGTGACTTTGAGAGCACCATCAACCTGTGTCTGGCGATCGACCATGCTTGCTATGACGCCCGTCTGATAGATGTCGTCGATGGTGCCGGGCCGATCGTCGGTGCCGCGCCTCTGGGCAACAACGACCACGCGCCGATCGCCTATAATAGCGTGTTCCACCGCTTGCCTCGTTTTGTCACGTGCCACGAAGATCCGCGAGATCATATGCGGAAACAAAACCATGTCCCTCATAGGGACCACGGGAACTCGCTCCCCGAAATTATCAGGCGCGTTAGACTGAATCGACGGCGCCGGAAGTTGGATCGCCTGGATCCTTGCGGCCAACACGTTCCAGTCTCGATAGCCGAGAATTCGAGCGACAAGTTCCTGGCTCTCGCTGTTGGTGAGGCTGAACGACTTGGCATGAAGCGCTTCACGTAGAGTTTTGGCCATTGCTTTGGCATCGCGGAAATCGCGCATAGCATGATCCTTTGCATAAACGAACGGAGAGCGTCAGGGGCTTGCGTTGCTGACCCGTTCGTCCGGGCAAAGAGAGCCATGAGTGGCTCGATACATTCACCATACCCCCTAAGGGCGCAAGCAGCAGGCTGTATCTACCGAGTATTAATTGTGCACATAAGGTCTGTTGCCTGTCAATGCTGGGCTGAAATCCACTCAGGGCCGAAGGTGGAAATCGTCGCGCCTTTTTGGCCCTTGAAGCGGCCATTGCAATGATCTTGGTGCTGCCTGTCTGTGATATTAATTCGAGCCACTTCATTTGCCGAAGCCAATAGACGAGTAGCCGTGACGATGCCGGATCGCCGCTACATCCGAGAGATCTCCGCCTTGCAAAGACGACTGATATCCCGCAGCCTTTCATCATCGGTGCTTGTGCACGCTCGAAAAACCGGAGAAAATATGGGACATTTTAGAATTGTTTATCAGGGTTTTTCGCTTGATCTGCCAATAGCGGAAGAAGGTATCGTGCTCAGGGCGGTATCCGGTTCCTTCCCCGGCCAGACTCTCGGCGATTCCATTGGTCTGAATCTAAATCTGACTTCCCCGAAGTTTTTCTTCGATCCTCATAGTGACCCGGAGGATGATTTCGCCCAGTGGTTGACCCCCTTCCTCGACACACAGTGGCTCTCTATCCCGCTGAAGCGCTTTCAGAACCGCGACTACCGTTCTCTCGACGGGCTCCACGTCGAATTCAGGGGCGAGGGAACACGCAACGCCCTGACCAACGAGGACTGGTGGGAAGCTCCCGGACTTGTCGCGACATACAGCGACGAATTCTTCAAACGCGCTGACATAACCACGCACCATGTCGGGGGCGGGAAATTCAAAGTGGATGTTTCGGGCGAAACGCAGTTCGGTACGAGTTTTGACATCTTGTTCGATGCGCCACTGGCCGTTCAGCTGAATGCCTATCGCAATTCGGCAACTGCGGATGAACTGTTGCAATGGTTCGATAGGTTCTTGCGGAAAGATGATTTCGTTTTCTCGCAAGAAAAACGCGGTGAGGATCTCTATCTCCGGGGAGCCGTCAGATAGCCACTGCTTCGGTTGCAAAGACTGTCCCCGTCAAAAGCAGGGAATAAGCGTGTACGGATACAGGGCCCCCCAAAGATCGCCCGCAATCAGCTTTGAAACCTTTGCTGTGCTTCGTCGCTGCTACGAGATGGCGACGATCGAATAGTCCGGTGTGCCTTGCCAGATCAGATCCCAGGACGCGCCGGGCCGGACGTTCTGGACAGCCCCCGGATCGAAACAAACCAGGCAGTTTCCGGCGGGCGCACGGACGGAGGGATAGATGAGGCCGCGGCTTCCATCTCTTCGCAACCGGGCGGCCAGTTCCTGTCCCTCGAGATAGCCAACCTCCGGGTCCGGGTTGAGCGCGGCGTGTTCGGGTTCATCGGTCAGGTCGTCGAATTCTCCGATGAAGTCGGAGATCAGTTCGACATAACGGGCGCTGTCATGGAACGAGCCGGTGAAACGAAGCTCGCGGGTTCTGTGCCATGCGACCTCCGCGACCGATACCATTACGTCCCAGGCGCAATACCAGGCGCCGCGATCTTCGGAGTTGAAGCGGTTGCCGCCTGTCCGTGTATAAGTGAAGGCCGCATTGACGTGCGTGTCGCCGTAGATTCTGAGATCACGGTTGCGCCGCCGCCAGGCAAGCTCTCGCGGATCGAGATGCGGATTGCGGCCGCGCTCGGCGAGCAACCGGGCGCTGGTCAACCCTTCGATCTCGGCCAGAACCTCCAGTTCCTCATCGTTGTCGACCAGACCGCGAAGCGCCGGCGGCTTGTGGTAGGTTGCGGGCAGCAGGCGGACCAGTCCTCGAACCGACAGTTCGGTTTTCCTCATGCGCCGCCCCGCAGCGCGTCGAGATAGGTTCGGATCGCCAGAATTTGCGGGAGGCCGCCGTCGATGGCGGTATCGACCGGCCGCGCGCCGCTGAAGAGAGGGCCCGTGTTCGGGCGTGTGAACCAGCTTCTGGAGAGTTGCTCAGAGAAGTAGAGTTCGAGCGACTTGTAGATCCCGATCACGGCACTGAGGCGCAGCAACTGGTCCTTCGTTAATTCGCCGGTAAACCCCGGTTTGCGCGCGCGCTTCCATGTGCTCTCCGACATGTCGGCGAGGCCGGCTGCTTCCCTGAGGCTCAGCGACCATGCATCGGCGACCTTGGCATAGGCCTTGAGTGCGACGGCATTGAGTTCCGAGGGTTTGTGGGGCTTGACGGCGATTTGCATAGCGGCCTCCTGATATTCGTAATGTAGGCCATATGATCGTAAAGTAAAGATCATATGGCCTGATATTTGATCGGAAGTCGGTGGGTTCCGCTTTATTGAGTTCTTCTCGGGCGCTGGTGGTTTCAAGGTCCGGGAACATTGGCGGCAAATGTGTTTTCACCAGCAAGTGGGACTGTCTATTACGATCCGGTCATCAAGCTGGAGACCGATGTCGCGGGAAACTCCCGGATCAAGCGACGCAGCCAGTTTCGTATCCGGCACGATCGGCTCGGGCGAATATATCACACGACTGAGGAGGTTCAGCTTTCGGTCTGAAGTCTGGCTTTGTAACCGAGCGTTACCGTAGTCGTTAAGAGTCAAAGCTCGGCGACGTCAGATTGATGTCCTTGGGATCAAAACTCTTTTGGTGGGCTCTTGTAGGTCAAATCCTCATGCCGCGGGTTCAAATCCTGCCCCCGATCTGAGGGCCAAGTTTTCTGCGGCAGCCGAAGCGTATTTGACGGAGTTGGCTCCGGAGTCGACGATGGAAAAACACTTTGCAGAGCTGACGCAGGGCTCGGTATCGACGTTGACCGCGATACCGGCGGGGCGGGAAAACCGATAGCGTCAGTCGGCAACGTGCATCATATACCAATCATCAAAGCCGTAGGCCGGTTGCGAGAAGGTCGATGAACTGTCGAACCCTTGCGTCGAGGAGCCGGCGGTCCGGGTAGATGACACTGATCTCAACCGTCTCGCTCGGTATTTCCGGCAGGATGTGAACGAAACGGCCTGACTGAATATCTTCGCCAACCAGGAAGTTCGGCATCAGGGCGATGCCGAGGTCACGAGCTATCGCGCTGTGCAGGGCCTCGCCGCTATCCAACCGCAGTCGGCTTCTGATCTGTGCAGAAACCCAGTGTCCTTCAGCATTTTTGAAACGCCATTGTTGCCTGCTTCCTCGACTGCTGAAGGCGAGACACGGATGGTCCGCCAATTCATCGAGGCTGTCCGGCTTCCCGTGCTGGTCGACATAAGCTGCCGACGCGACGATCAGATATCGGTCGCGGGCAACGACCCGCGACACCAAGCGGCTATCGACCGTGGTGCCGCCGAAGCGGATTACGAGATCGAAACCCTCCTCGACGATATCGACCAGCCTGTCGGTGAAACTTGCCTCGATTTGCGTCTCAGGCCATCGGGCAAGGAATTGCTCGATGAAAGGCATTATAACACGCTGACCGAAACCGTGAGGCGCTGACAGGCGAAGCACACCGCGCGGCACGCCGGTCGGGCTGGCGACGCTCGCCTCCGCCTGATCCACCGCGGCGATGATGTGCATCCCGTGCGCATGAAACGAGCGCCCTTCATCGGTAAGGCTCAGCGCTCTGGTCGTCCTGTTCAACAGGCGTACCCCGAGCCTCTCTTCCAGACGCGCCACAGCCTTGCCGGCTGCGGACCGGGTAAGGCCGGAGACCCTTGCGCCGGCGGCAAAACTCCCGGTATCGGCCACGGCCATAAACACAGCGATATCGTTGAGGTTTGCGCCTGCCATCGGATCCGTCGCTGCGAAAATTCGTGGCCTCTATGTATCCTATAATTCCCCAATAGCCCATAGCTCGGGAGTAATACGATCGCTACATATTCGCAATCAGCAATTGGCAAGGAGTGACATTCCATGGATAACGGCAACAAAACGCTGCGGCTGCTCTTTCCGCAATGGCAGGGCGGCGGCGACCCGTCTTACATGTTTGGTGCAAGGCTTTTGGCATGGCTTGCGCCTCATACGGACGGGCCTGTCGAAGAGGTCTCGGTAGCGGAACCGGACGGCACGCCCATGAAAGTCGTTGACGGAATATTGGCGCGCGACGTGGTGCTGCGCCAGGTCAAGGATGCCCGCAGACGTATCGACCGTCATCAGCCGGACCGAATTGTCGTGCTCGGTGGCGATTGTGGAGTTGACCTGGTGCCATTCGCTTATCTAAATGAGCGATATGGCGGAGACGTTGCGGTCCTCTGGATCGATGCACATAGCGACCTGTTTTCGGACAAGGTTTTCCCCAATTCCCACGCACATGTGCTTGGAAGCTTGCTCGGTCAAGGCGATCCGGAATTTCTGTCTGAGGTAAGGACACCGATCAAGCCCGGAAATGCACTGATTGCGGGTTGGCGAAGGCTTCCGGATAAATTTGCCGAACTGCAGACGTTCGAGGATGAGCTTGCCGGGCGCATGCAAGTTCAGCGGGTAGGGCCCGAGGAGTTGGCTGGCGATAGTGAGCCGGTCCTGCAATGGCTGCGCGCAACAGGCGCCAAGCAGGTGGCGGTCCATTTCGACCTCGACGTTCTCGACGCTGACCTCTTTCGTTCATTGACCTTTTCGAAGCCCGGCGCGTCGGCTCCGACGGAGGACGATATCCAAGCAGGGCGCATGACGCTGCAGCAGGTGGTGCGACTGCTGGGTGACGTCGCGAAAGAGGTCGACGTAGTGGGTCTCGGTATTACGGAGCACATGCCTTGGGATGCGATGGCGCTTAGAGACGCACTTGCCGAACTGCCTCTTATCGGCCGCGCCTAGCAACAGGCCTGATCCGGCGTCTGGCGCTCACCATAACCAACAGTTCGGGTTGAACCCGCGCGAATCCGCCCCATACTCCGCAGGCAGCTGCTGAATATGAGCGCTGCGCGCGATCGACCGATGTGGATGCCGATGGTTCCGCGTAACTTCCACGTAATTTTCGGTGGCCATACGTCCCCCCCTTGGGGCGCCTCAACGGTTGGCAGGCGACCGTAGCGGCGATGGATCGAAAGGACAGACATGAAAAAGATCATTTCAGGCATATTCGTTTGCTTGACGCTGACAGCGTGCAGCAAAACGGAAAAGGGCGCCGGCATTGGTGCGGCAAGCGGCGCTATCATCGGTGGGTTGGCAAGCGGCACTTGGGAAGGCGCTGCAGTGGGAGCCGCCGCAGGAGGGGCGGGAGGCGCGGTCATTGGGAACATCAGCGAACGAAACGACAGGAACCGCCGCGATCGCTGGGAACATCGCGACCGGCGCAATTACGATTGCAGATATCGGGATAACTACGGCCGCTGCCAATAAAGAGCTGGGCTTGGGGGACGGGGGGGCTAAGACCAGCTGGATATCGGGCAGGTTTCGCTTCCCGGTGCCGAACATCTGGACCGCTGATTGACTTGGCGGCCAGACGGTCACGACAGTCGAGTTTATGAAACACACATATATATAAATTTGCTGTTAGAATTCTTGAGAACCGCTGTCCGGGACTTGCACGATCAGGCCACTATGAAACTTCTACTTATCGAAGACGATCCGGAAATGACGGATGCTTTGAGGACGGCCCTCTCGCAGCATGGCATCGTGCTGGACGCTGTTGGAGATCTGGCGATGGCGCGGGAAGCAATCGCTATGGCGGACTACGATATTGTCCTTATCGACCGGCAACTGCCGGATGGTGATGGCAGTACCTTTCTCGCCGATTTGCGTCGCAGAGGTTCAAATACGCGATCGATCATCATCTCCGCTCTGAGATCGACCGACGAGCGAATTTCCGGCCTCAATGACGGCGCCGATGACTATTTGCCGAAGCCGTTCGAAATTCCCGAGCTGATTGCCAGAATGAGCGCTGTACTGAGGCGGGCTCCGACAACGGGATCGTCCGTCCTGGCTGCCGGAAATGTTACCTATGATCGTGTTTCATGCGATGTGCATGTCAACGGCGTCCGGCTTGCGCTTACCCGCAGGGAACTGCTCATCATCGAAACGCTTCTGAGAAACCGTGGTCGTACCGTTTTGCGCTCGTCCCTTGAGGGTCAGGTCTATTCCTTTGACGACGAAATCCAGTCGAACTCACTGGAGTCCAATATGTCTCGCCTGCGCCGAAAGCTTGGCGAAGCGGAGGCCGACATTGTTATCAAGAACATTCGTGGCATAGGCTACTACCTTCATGAGCAGAAATAGGATGACCAGCACATCCCTTCGCTGGCGATTCACTTTTGGTTTTATTGTCCTGCAGCTCTGCGCGGTCATCGCCTCGCTCGGCCTGGTTGTCTATCTCCTTTCTGGCCTCAAGCCCGATGTGGCGATCACGTCCATATGGCTGTCTCAGGAAATCGCAGACTCGGTTCGTCTCGAGCCGAATGGCCGACCCCATCTGGTTCCGACGGTCGAGCTTAAAGAGATTATTGAGGAAGCGCCTGACCTGTGGTTCGTGGCAGACCTGGGCAAAGATATTGTCCTTGCACACGGTGCACCTCCCGGGAAAATTGCCGACAACATGCCATTCCTGCGGACGTTCAGAAGTGTCGAGCTCCATGGTGACCTGAACGATCCGCTGAGTGTCGCCCGCATGGAGCGTTTTGACACAGAGGCCGGTGAGGCAACGATTTTTGCTGGCGGTGTTTCGATGTCCCAATATGGTGTGACCGTGCTGTTGGGGAACCTTGCCATCGGCGTGCCGGCGCTGATCCTTGTCGCCATTTCCCTGATTGGCGTCCCGTTTGTCACACGCTGGGCTTTGCGGTCCTTCAGCGATCTGACCAGGCGTCTCGACAGGATCGATCTCGACACACGTGGCGCCCTGGTGGAGGAGCGGGGCTTGCCCACTGAGGTACTTCGTCTGGTGCGCGACATCAACAGGGCGCTGCGCCGTCTCGACAGCGGCTTCGAGGCGACGGAGCGCTTCTTCGTCAACGCGGCCCATGAACTTCGAACGCCGATTGCTGTCCTGCAGGTGAGAATCGATACGCTTTCACCAGGTGCGGACAAGACACACCTGCAGACGGCCATCAAGCGACTTACAGCAATCGCGAACCAGCTTCTCGACACCGAGAAGTACCGGCAGAAGCCTCAGCAGAATGCACCTGTCGATCTCAACAGCGTTGTGTCCAAGGTGGTCGCCGACCTTGCTCCCCTGGCGATCGCCGAAGGTTACGAGATTTCGTTCGATAGCGATGCGGAAAACCTGTTCGTTCCCGGCGATGCCGAAGCTCTTGAGCGTGCATTTGTCAATCTGGTTCGTAATGCAGTCCAGTACGGAGGCGGACAAGGACAGATATCGGTCAGTATTGAAGCTGACGGCAGCGTGACTGTCGCCGATCAGGGCTGCGGAATTGCCGGCGACAAGCAGTCGCGCATATTCGAGCCGTTCTACCGGGTCAGCCCTCACGGCTCAGGTGCGGGTCTGGGGCTCAGCATGGTCAACGAGATCGTCACCCGTCACGGCGGTTACGTTGAGCTTTCGTCCGCTCCAGGCAAGGGCAGCGCATTTGCCGTACGCTGGCGCGAGAAGCGTGTTTTCCAGCAGCGGTAGGTCCGTCGCCTGCGCCAACAGGTCAAGGCGTTTTCATCCGTCGATGTTGGCTGAGCACGGCCGCGATCGCTTGATGTCTGGCGGGCAATCTCTGGCACGCCATCCACATTACAAACACTCGTTGCCGATCGGTTGATTTTACAACGCGTGCCAAACGGATAGGCGCGACGACGGCTCCCCGTAATTTTCAGGTAACTCTCGTGACAGAGAAAGCCCGCAAATCTCAATGGCATGGACCAAGACTACATGACACGGCACATTACCCGCAAGCGTTTGATCCTCGGGGCGGCAACCCTTGTCGGTCTGCTGGGCGTCTGGCTGCTGTTTCTGCGTCCGCCGGCAAAGCTTGAACTGGTGACAGCTCAGGCGCGAACGGGTGATATTGAAGAGGTGGTGCTGGCGACCGGGATTCTCGAACCGCTCGAGCTGGTGCGTGTCGGCGCCCAGGCCTCGGGTCGCATTGAGCATCTGGCTGTCAAGATCGGTGACATCGTCGAGGCTGGCCAATTGGTGGCCGAGATCGATTCCCAGACCCGGCGCAACACCTTGCGGGACCGCGAGGCCGCTTTGGCCAACATCCGCGCCGTTCACGCCGCGCGCAGCGCCGGTCTGGTGAAAGCCGAGAAGGATTTCGAGCGCGAGCGTGACCTGCTGGCAGGTGGTTCCACGCCGCGCGCCCAGTATGACGCCGCGGTCGCGATGCGAGACACCGCGCGGGCTGAGGTTCAGTCGCTGGACGCTCAGGTCTCCCAAGCGCAGGTCGCGCTGGAGTCTGCTGGTATAGAATTGGACTATACGCGTATCACTGCCCCAATCGCCGGCACAGTGGTCGCGATCGTCACTGACGAGGGCCAAACCGTCAATGCCCTGCAGACCGCGCCGACCATCGTCATGATCGCACGATTGGACACAATGACGGTGCGCGCGGATATCTCCGAGGCTGACGTCGTGCGTGTGCGGCGGGGCCTGCCGGTCTGGTTCAGCATTCTTGGCGATCCGAAGCGCCGTTTCGATGGGGAGTTGCGACAGGTGGAACCGGCCCCGGCCGCCATCGCCAACGAGAGCAACGCCGCCGCGAGCCGGATTGGCTCAACCAACGGCGCGGTCTATTACACCGGGCTGATCGACGTGGCGAATGCGGACGGGGTCCTGCGGCCCTCCATGACGGCGCAGGTGTCCATCGTCTTGAGCCGCGTCAGCGGCGCCGTGCTGGTTCCGCTCAGTGCAGTGGAAGGCGCGCGCCGGGCCGGTGATACGGCGCGTGTGCGCATACTGGACGCGATGGGCGAGGTCCAGATCCGACAGGTCCAGGTCGGTATCGATAACGGCGCGGACATCCAGATCCTTGGCGGTCTTCAGGCAGGCGAGACCATCGTCCTGGGAGCATCCACGGACGAACGCACGGATGGCCAGGCTCAACTGGCCGCAGCGAAGCGGTAGGGCGCGCTATGACGGAGCCACTGATCCGGGTACGTGGGGTATCTCGCGCGTTCCCCGCAGGCGACGAGATGGTGCGGGTCCTGAAAGACGTCGACCTCGACATCGAGGCCGGCGAGATGATGGCCATCATCGGCGCTTCGGGCTCCGGCAAGTCGACGCTGATGAACATCCTTGGCTGCCTCGATCGTCCGACGGACGGCAGCTACTGGATCGAAGGACGCGAGACCTCGAAGATGTCCGTGGACGAACTGGCGGCGCTACGCCGTGAGCGTTTTGGTTTCATCTTTCAGCGTTATCATCTGCTTGGCGATCTCAGCGCGGCCAGCAACGTCGAGGTACCAGCCATCTATGCCGGACGCAGCCGATCCGACCGGCACAAGCGAGCGATCTCCTTGTTGACCCGACTGGGCCTCGCCGAGCGGACGGGCAATATCCCGGGCAAGCTGTCGGGCGGCCAGCAGCAGCGGGTGTCGATCGCCCGCGCCCTGATGAACGGCGGCGAGATAATTCTGGCCGACGAACCGACCGGAGCGCTGGATACGCATAGTGGCGCCGAAGTCATGAAGATCCTGCGCGAGCTTCACGCCGAGGGGCACACCATCATTCTCGTCACTCACGACAAGAAGATCGCCGAACACGCGGATCGGGTTGTAGAGATCAGCGACGGCGTTATCATTTCCGACGAGCGCAATATATCCAAATCCGCCGCGACGGCCCGTCCCATCCGCGAGCACGCGCCGGGCGCCGGCTGGCGTGGTGCAATTGACCGGATGACTGAGGCCTTTCGTATGGCGGGCGCGGCAATATGGGCGCACAAGATGCGCTCGCTTCTGACCATGCTCGGCATCATCATCGGTATCGCCTCAGTGGCGGCTATTTCGGCACTGGGAGCCGGCTCGCAGCAACAAATCCTGAACAGTATCAGTTCGCTCGGCACCAACACGATCGAGGTGCGGGCCGGAAAAAGCTTCGGCGATCTGGAAGCGGGCAAGATACGGACCCTGGTTCCCGCCGATGCAGAAGCGCTGGTGAACCAGCCCTATGTCGACAGCGTGACACCAACCGTCACGACGAGCGTAACTGTCAAGCGCGCCGCCGTGGCCGTCAATGCGTCAGTCACCGGAGTTGGCGCGGACTTCTTTCGTGTACGGGGCCTTGAGCTGGCGCATGGACAACTGTTCGACGCCCAGGACGTTATCGCCTACAGCCAGAATGTGGTGATCGATGCAAACGCTGCGCGAGACCTGTTTCCAGACCGGGTAAACCCGGTGGGGCAGGTCATCCTTCTGGGCACAATGCCGGCGAGGGTCGTGGGTGTGACGAAACGGGAAAACTCCTTCGGCCCGGCGGTTGATCCGTTGACCGTTTATGCGCCTTACACAACCGTCATGGGCCGCATGCTGGGTCGTCCGAACGTCGACGGCATAACGGTCCGTATCAGAGACGATGTCGACCCGGGCAATGTCGAGGCCGCAGTTTCCCGCCTTATCGAGCGTCGGCATGGCGCGAAAGACTTCTTCCTCACCAACTCGGCGACCATTCGCGAGACTATCGAGACCACCACGCAAACCCTGACGCTGCTGATTTCGTCAGTCGCAGTGATCTCGCTGATTGTCGGCGGCATCGGTGTGATGAATATCATGCTGGTATCCGTGACCGAACGTACCAGGGAGATCGGCGTTCGTGTGGCTGTCGGCGCGCGCTGCAGCGACATCCTTTCCCAGTTCCTGATCGAGGCCATCATGGTCTGCCTTGTCGGCGGCTTCATGGGAGTGATGCTCGCCCTCGGGATCAGCGCTCTTTTCAATTTGCTGAGCCCCGACTTCAAAATGATCTTCTCTTCGGGCTCCATCATGGTGGCCTTTGCCTGCTCGACCCTGATCGGAATCGTCTTCGGCTTCCTTCCCGCCCGAAATGCGGCAAAGCTGGACCCGATCGAAGCCTTGGCGCGCGACTGATGAAATACAAGCGTCCGCTCGGTAGCCGTTGTGGTTCGCTTGTCATTATTGAGGTTGGCGTATGTCCCTAGACCGACGGTTGCAAGGCTGCATCGAGCAGCTTGCGCCCATTGCCAGCGAGCCAAGACCTGAAAGTGAGAAGGTCGGGGTTAATTTCGCGCATGACTTTCAGATCGACGAGCTCGGCGAGCGGCCCGTCTACCAGGCTCTCTGCCATATGCGCGAGAACCGTGTTTGCAGCGAGAACGTCATCGGAAAACCGTTCATAGGTTATCGAGCGACCGGCCGCTTCGCTGAAAGCGTGCCCGGTCAGTCGATCGCTCGGGCCCTTAAGCGTTGTGCCACCTGTTCGGGGTACAGAAAAGGGAGCGTAGCGCTGTGCCGGAAATGTTGAGCGGACATCAACTGGAATGTCTATGTCCGCTCCTTGCTATACCTACCGGTGCTCAGGTCAGTGTGCCGCCATCAACGGTCAGGATGGTTCCGGTGATTTGTCGGGCCGCGCCGGATGCGAGGAAGGCTACCGCAGCCGCGACATCCTCCGGCTCGCCGTACCGGCCGAGCGGTATCAGGGCACGCTGGAAATCTCCGAACGCGCCGTCCGCCGGGTTCATTTCCGTGTTGGTTGATCCCGGCTGAATGAGATTGACAGTGATGTCACGGGGGCCAAGTTCTCGCGCCAGACCGCGGGTAAACGATTGAAGTGCCGATTTGGTCATTGAATAAACCGTCGATGGTCCGACAATGCGTTCTGCGCCTGCGGAGCCAATTGTGACGATCCGGCCACCTTTGCCAAGATAAGGCATCGCGGCTTGCGATGCCAGGATCGGGGAGCGAGCGTTGACAGCGAAAAGAGCATCGATCTCGGCAACGGTGAAGTCCGCCACATCCTTGTAGATCGCGATAGCCGCGTTGTTCACCAAGATGTCGAGGCCGCCCAACGCTTGCGCCGCTTGATCAACCGACCGCTTGACCGCCTCTGGGTCCATGCTGTCAGCCTGGATAGCCAATGCCTTGCGGCCTTTGCCTTCGATTGTTGCGACGACTTGCGCTGCCCGATCAGCGGCGCGTTCGTACGTGATCGCAACGTCGGCGCCTTTTTCTGCCAGAGCTATCGCTATCGCGGCGCCAATGCCGCGGGACGCTCCAGTCACGAGCGCACGTTTACCTGCTAGTTCACTCATCGATCATTCCTTTCATTATCGATAGGGGAAATGTTCGCCCGGCCGAATTGCGCAGGGCGTCGTGCGGCCTGCCGCCGTACGATTATTTTCGGTTCAAGCGATCAGGACCGGCAGACCGCTCAAGCGGCGATTGTCCATGTCGTCATGCGCTCGGGCTATCTCATCAAACGGATAGCGTGTCGTTTCGAGATCGCCGAAAATGCCTGAGCGCAGCGCATCCCATAGCTCGGACGTTGCGGTCTCAACTGCTCGTCCCCGGACATATTGAGGGGTTCCACCACTGCGGACAGCTACCCCCCGACGCACAAGATCGGGAGGCGGCGCTGGCTGACCCGTCGCCGCTCCAATCGCGGCAATCACGCCACCATCTCGGACACTCGACGCGCCCAGAGCAAAGGTCGCCCGGCCAACCAAATCATAGACGATGTCGACACCGTCAGGTGCGATCGCACGGATCTTGGCGGCGATGTCTGGCTCGCCAGCGTGGAAGGCATGGGTGGAGCCGGCCGCGACCCTGTCGAACTTGTTCCGCGATCCCGCGACGCCGATCACGGTTGCGCCCAGCGACTTTGCCCAGCGAGACAGGATAGCGCCTACGCTTCCCGATGCCCCAAGTACCAGCACCGTCTCGGCGGATTTGAGATCGTGGAGACCACGCATCCCCATCCAGGCCGTCGCACCCTTCGCCAGGAAGGTTGCCGCAGTCTCGTTCGAAATATCGGCGGGCAGCCGGATGAGCGGCGCTGTCGGAATGATCCTCTCGGTGGCATAGGCGCCTTCCGAAAAGAAGTAAGCGACCCGGTCACCGACCGACAGCCCCTCGACGCCGGATCCGACCTCGGCGATCGTCCCGGCCGCTTCAAAACCGGGAACCGCCGGCAACGCCATCGGATACTGACCCTTTCGTACCATCGTATCGACGAAGTTGAGGCCGATCGCGTCTTGAATGAGCCTGACCTCGCCGGCACGGGGCGCGCGCAGGTCTTTCTCGATAACTTGCAAAACCGACGGTCCGCCCGCCGACTGCATTTGAATGAATCTTGTCACGATATTGTCTCCGGGTTTCAGATGGCGCGCCGCGCTCCGATTGCAGACGGCTGGAGCGCCGCGATGTTCAGTCGAACTTGACCAGATTGAGAGCGGGCAGGGGGCCGCCTGGGAACTGAAGCAGCTGGCTGCCGACCGCAAGCCCGCCGAGATCGATCCCGAAGAAGCCGATTCGATCAATGATGGCGGCGACCTCAGCCTTCGCCCTCATATCGTCGCCCGAGTAAAACAGGACGCGCCTGCCTCTTTCCGAATGGGGGTCGCCCGACAGTTGGCTTGGCGCCAGATGGTTGAACGCCTTGACGACGCGCGCGCCTGGCACAAGGGCGGTGAAAATATCCGTAGAGGTGCGGCCGCCAAGGTCCGCCGGCCTGTAAAGCGGCGCTTCGATGGAGTTGTTGGCGTCGATTACGATCCTGTCGTCGAAGTTCAAACCGGCGAGCGCGCCAGGTATCTTTGACCAGGGGACTGCCACGAGAACGATGGCTTGCGCCGCGGCCTCTTGGACGCTTCCAGCCCGGATTGAGCTTCCAAGTTTTGAAACAAGCGCCGTGAGGCTTTCCGGTCCTCGGCTGTTTGCAATCACGGCTTCGATTCCTGCCTTGCCGAGCGCAGTGGCAAATGCGCCCCCGATATTGCCGGCTCCGATAATTCCAATGGTCATCACCCACTCCTTTACGTTCGTGAGAATTCTGTCTGCGACGGTCGGTTTTCCCGCTACATCCTGGGCCTGATGCCGGTGGCGTTGCAGAAATCCGCTTTTGCTGTTGACTGGAATATGGCTGGCAAATACACGCAACATAAGTCATAGGTGGATTGTTTTAGTTTCAATCAATACTTGAAGGTTACGTTTTATGGAGACACTGGCAAACCTCGAAGCGTTCGTTCGAAGCGCAGAAGCGAGCAGCTTTTCTGGGGCCGCACGGCGTCTCTCGATCACGCCGGCCGCAGTCAGCCGGAATGTTGCAATGCTGGAACGTAACCTCGGTATACGGCTGTTTCACCGCTCAACGCGGAAGTTGACCCTGACCGAGGCGGGGGAGTCGTTTCTGGCAAGCATCGGCGACAGCCTGAACCACCTTCAGGGGGCAATCGACGGGGCATCACAAACGAAGGGCGAGCCCGTCGGCGTTTTGAAGCTCAGCATGAGTTTGTCGTTCGCGATGGGATACGTTCTCCCCGCACTGCCCGACTTTCTGGCCCGTTATCCGGGCGTCCGACCTGACTGGCATTTCGACAGCCGCAAGGTCGATCTTATCGCCGAGGGTTTCGACGCCGCGATCGGCGGTGGTTTCGAACTCAATCCTGGCATCGTTTCCACGACGCTCGCGCCCGTACACGTTATCGCGGTCGCATCGCCCAGCTATTTTGCTGCACGTCGCCGGCCGACCAGCCCCGCCGATCTGGCCGATCATGCCGGAATCTTGATGCGATCCTCAAATTCGGGCCGGATCAGGCAATGGATGATGCGGGACGCTCAAGGACGCGAAGAGCGTGCGCTCCTCGACGAGACGATTGTGATGAGCGACGCCGCGCCCATGGTGCAGGCGGCAATCGCGGGGTTGGGCATTGCATTGTTGGCTGTACCTGATGTGCTGCCACATATGGAAAGTGGCGCACTCGAACGTGTCCTTCCGAAGTGGTATGCCGACGCCGGATCTATCTCGCTCTACTACTCGGGCCGCGCGCTCCAACCGCTAAAAACACGTGCTTTCATCGACTTCTATACGGAATATTTCCGTCGCGAGCGCCTCAGTGCCCGGTTCGCAGGCAGTCTCGGCTAATGTCCACACGCCTTGTTAGCTTCTTTGAAAACCGTGGTCGTTTGACCGCGTCGAATATCCCATATTCAACACATGCTTGAAGATGATCCAACCGATATGATGCTAATATTCCAGGACATGAACGGGCAAATATATCACTCCACGGACACGTAAAAGGAGTGAAAAAAATGACTGAATTAACCTCGTCTCGATATCTTCCACTAAGCGGAAAGATCGCGCTGGTCACCGGTGGATCGCGATCAATCGGCGCATCAATCGCCCAGCGTCTCGCAGCGGATGGCGCTCAGGTTGCTTTCACCTTTCGCGGATCGCCTGCGAAGGCCGAGGAAGTCGCTGTCGCCATAGAAAAAACGGGCGCGCGCGCGCTGGCCATCGCCGCTGATGCCGCTGATCCGGACGCGATACGCGCCGCCGTTGCCGCGACGGTCGATAAGTTCGGCGGCCTCGACATTTTGGTGAACAATGCCGGTATTGCCTTTGCCGGTCCCATCGACGAAATCGCCTTCGATGACTATCAGGCAATGCTGGCAGTCAATGTAACCGGCGTTTTCGTTACCACGCAGGAGGCCGTACGTCATATGAAGGATGGCGGCCGGATCATACAGATCGGCAGTTCGATCACGAAATATGCCGGCGTTCCTGGGCTATCAGTATACGGCCTCACCAAAGGGGCAGTCGCCGGTTTCAACCGCAGTTTGGCTCATGACCTCGGGCCACGCGGCATTACAGTCAACACGGTGCATCCAGGCCCAACCGACACTGACATGAACCCTGTTGATGGTGAGTTTGCCGCTATGCAGATCTCGCGTATCGCGGCGGGCCGCTATGGAAAGCCCCAGGAAATTGCGAGCGTTGTCGCATTCCTTGCAAGTCCGGAAGCCTCCTTTGTAACGGGTGCCGACATCCGGGCCGATGGTGGTTTCACATCCTGAAAATGCCGGGGCGAAATGCAAAATTCGCTTCGCCTACGCGCGCGCATCGGAACCGGACAATAATCACGTATCATCGACGGTGGTCGAGGATGCTTTCCAGCCCTTTATCCCAATAGGGTTGATTGCCGAACCGATTGACAAGCCAGTCGATGAACACTCTCACTTTCGGTGCCAGTTCGCGAGAACTTGGATACAATGCCCAAAGCGTCTGGGTTGAGATCAGCGGGTACTCCGGAAGGACCGGCACCAATGCGCCGGACTGTAGTTCTTCCGATGCGCACCATGTGGCCATCAGCGCAATGCCCAGCCCGTCAGAAGCGGCATCGCGCACTGCAGTGCCGTCATTGATGCGGAGACTCGGAGTAACACGTCGTTCGATCACCACCGAACCTTTCCCCCGAAATGTCCACAGATCCAGCGTGCCGACGACGAGGCAGGTATGTTCCGCCAGGTCGTCGGGCGTGCTGGGCAGGCCGTGTCTTTCGAGATATTCGGGCGACGCGACCAGCACGCGATTGTCGGGAGCAAGCCGCCGCGCGACAAAGGATGAATCGCTGAGCTCAGTATAACGAACCGCGACATCGAAGGCGCCCTCGACCAGATCAACGATGCTGTCCGAAATGCGCAAATCAAGTGCCAAGTCGGGATATTGCCTGCAGAAGTCAGCCAGACCCGGCACAATATGCATTCGCGCGAACGAGGCGGGGGCCGCTATTCGTAATGTGCCGCGAGGCGCTGCTTGCTCTCGCCCAAGTGCCGCTCTGGCAGCCTCCGCAGCGACGACAATATGTTCCGCATGCGGCAGGAACGCCAGACCGTCTTCAGTCAAAGTTGCTTGCCGTGTGGTACGATGGACGAGCCTTGCACTGAGTTTTCGCTCAAGAACCAACAGTTTGGCGCTGGCGCCAGCAGGCGTCAGACCCAAGTCGCGCGCTGCGGCACTGATGCTGCGCAGTTGAGCAATCCGTACGAAGAGATTTAATTCGTCCACGTCCATTCGCTGACTTTCAAATTTTTTTTGAAGGTGATCCTTAATCTGGGCCACTACCGAAAGCAATCGCGATAAATCACATAGGAGCTATTGAAACGGCGGCGGACGCTTTGAGGCCGGCAATGCTCCAACGGCGGAGCATGTTTCTCGTCCTACGCCGACGCCGGCGACCAGAATCATCACCTTCGACAGAAGAGGAGCCTGAAAATGAAAGCGATGTCACTCAAATCCTTTGGCGGTCCGGAAGCCTTTGATCTCGTCGAAGTTCCAAAGCCTCTTCCGAAGGCGGGACAGGTTTTGGTACGGGTCCATGCCACATCGATCAATCCCCTCGACTACCAAGTTCGGCGAGGCGATTATCGCGATCTGGTAGCGTTGCCGGCAATTACCGGCCATGACGTATCGGGCGTTGTCGAAGCTACCGGTCCGGGGGTAACAATGTTCGCTCCAGGGGACGAGGTCTGGTACACGCCACAGATCTTCGACGGGCCAGGCAGTTATGCCGAATACCACGTTGCGAACGAAAACATCATCGGGCGCAAACCCAGCTCGCTGACCCATCTTGAGGCCGCGAGCCTTAGCCTGGTTGGCGGAACCGCCTGGGAAGCGCTTGTCTCGCGTGCTGCCCTGAGGGTGGGTGAAAGCATATTGATCCATGGCGGCGCGGGAGGGGTAGGGCACGTCGCTATCCAAGTTGCGAAAGCCATCGGAGCAAAGGTCTACACGACTGTCCGCGAAGAAAACTTCGAGTTTGCGCGAAGTGTCGGAGCTGACGTCGTCATTGATTACAGGAGAGAGGATTATGTGGCCGCCATCATGCGGGAGACCGAAGGCCTCGGAGTAGACGTCGTGTTTGACACCCTCGGCGGCGAAACATTGTCCCACAGCCCGAAGGCGCTTGCACAACTCGGTCGCGTCGTCTCAATCGTGGACATCGCACACCCGCAAAATCTCATTGAGGCATGGGGCAGGAACGCGAGCTACCACTTCGTCTTCACGAGGCAGAACCAAGGCAAGCTCAACGAGCTGAGCACTTTGGTGGAACGCGGTCAGCTGAGGCCGCATGTGGGCGCCGTCTATTCGCTCGCCGACCTTGCGCTTGCCCATGCGCTCCTTGAGAAACCAAACAACGGTTTGCGCGGTAAGATCGCGATTGCCGTTGACCCGCAGGCCGACACAAAGGTGCAATCATGATTTATGAGATCGCTGTGCTGC
Organism: Agrobacterium sp. LR_9; assembly: GCF_041954855.1. Taxonomy (NCBI): domain Bacteria; kingdom Pseudomonadati; phylum Pseudomonadota; class Alphaproteobacteria; order Hyphomicrobiales; family Rhizobiaceae; genus Agrobacterium; species Agrobacterium sp. LR_9. Next base: position 40,543 of record NZ_JAVAYA010000010.1, on the reverse strand, counting down.
CTGTCCAAAAGGACAAGATCAGCGAGTTCAGGCAAGCGTTCGGAGGTGTTGTTCCTCTGCTCACGCGTGCGCGGGGTTACCGCGGTCATGTCCTCGCCCAGGGGATCGAAACGCCGGAGGTATTCAATCTGATCGTGCGATGGCGGTCGCTTGACGATCATACTCCGGGTTTCGAAGCGAGCGAAGACCATGAGCAGTTCATGGGAGGCATACAGGAATACTTCTCGGGCGAACCGACGGTCTATCATCTCGAGGGCGACAACACCGGCCGGTGTGACTATCGTCGTGGGGAAAGCGGCGCGGCTTAGAGCGCACAACGGCAAGGGTTCCGCTAATAGCAACGCCGGGTTTCTCTGACGCCGACTTCCGCGATGCCACCATGTCCCTATTCTCCTGACAACAACCACCAAGGAGATCGCGACATGCCTGCAGTCCTCGTCCACGGCGTACCCGACACCCACCGGATCTGGGACACCGTTCGCTCTCATCTTGAACGCAGTGACATTATCACGATCGATCTTCCCGGCTTCGGTCATCCGTTGCCGTCGGATTTCAGGTCAACAAAGGAAGAGTATCTCGACTGGCTTATCAACCGGATCGATGAGATCGGCGAACCCGTAGATCTGGTCGGTCATGACTGGGGCTGCCTGCTGACAGGCCGTCTGACGTCGAGCCGGCCGGATCTGGTGCGGACCTGGACCGGCATTAGTGGGCCGATCGATCCGGAATATCCATGGCACTATCTCGCCAAGATCTGGCAGACGCCAGGTGAGGGCGAGCAATGGATGAAGGATCTCGACCTCGCGGAATTTGCGGCGAAACTCGTCGAGGCGCAGATGCCGAGAGATGCGGCGGATGAATCGGTTCGGCATCTCGATACCACTATGCGGGCAAGCATTCTCGCACTTTACCGTTCCGCAATCGAGGTCGGGGCGGAGTGGAAGCCGGGTCTGAGCAGCATAACTGCGCCAGCACTGGTGATCTGGGGCCTGGACGATCCGTTTCTGCCGCACCGCTTCGCCGACGAGCTCGGCAATGCCTCGCACGCACGCGCCGTCGTTAAGCTGCGCGCCTCGCATTGGCCGATGATAGAGCGTCCGGCCGATGTCGCGCGCGAACTCGAGGCCCATTGGAGACGCGCTTAACTCCCTACGCTTGCGTCACTTGGGCTCAAACCCACGCAGCCGCAACGTGAACGGCAATGCTTGGTCACTCGCTTGCGCCCAAGCATTTGTCCGGAAACGAAACCATGTGGCGCAGCAAGGCGAGCATTGCCGGGCTGTACCAGACAGGAGCACGCCTACATGACCAATTCACCAAACACCCGGATCGGCGTCGGCATCGTCGGCGCCAGTGCCGATCGAGGCTGGGGCGGAATTGCTCACGTCCCGGCACTGCGGGCGCTCGATGCATTCCAGATTCGCGCCGTCAGCACGAGGCGCATGGAGAGTGCGAACGCGACCGCTAGCCGACTGGGCGCCGATCTCGCCTTTGACACACATCAGGCACTGGTCGTTCGGCCGGAGGTCGACTTGGTGGTGGTTGCGGTCAAGGTGCCGGATCACAAGCAGATCGTTTCCGACGCGCTCGCCGCGGGCAAGATGGTCTATTGCGAATGGCCGCTCGCGCGAAATCTATCGGAAGCCGAAGCGCTGGAGGGGCTTGCCCGTAAACGGCGGCTGCGTACGGTTATTGGCCTGCAGGGTGGCCTGCACCCGCCGATCCGCTACGTTCACGACCTCGTCCGGCAGGGCGTGATCGGCATGCCGCTTAGCACGAGCATCCGAGCGCATCTGAACGACGACATGTGGGGCGGCCGATATGACCCGCCATTCGAGTATATGGCTCGCGCAGAGAATGGCGCGACGCTTCAAAGCATCATGCTCGGCCACGCGCTCCAACCACTGGCCCACGTACTCGGCGGATTCGAGAGCCTGTCCGCCATCGTCGCCAATCAGCGCGGCGACGGCGTCCGCCTTTCGGATGGCTCGTCTCTCCTGAAGGATTCGCCGGACGAGATCATCGTCGCCGGCGTTCTCGAAGGCGGGATCGTCACTTCGCTGCATTACAGTGCCGGACAGTCCGCCGGCTTGGTGTGGGAGATCCAGGGCACGGAAGGCAGTCTGAGCGTGGAGACGGCGTCGGGCTACATCCACTTCGGTGATATGACCATCACCTTGCGCCGCGGCAGCGAGCCTGTCCAGCAGCTACGGGTCCCAACAGCATATGCGGCTCCCGATCTGCAACTCGAAGCGCCCGCGGCGGGTGTCGCCCGGCTCTACGCCCAACTCGCCGCCGACCTCCGCGACGGAACCGCAGATGCGCCAGACTTCGCAGTCGCACTCGATCGTCATCGGGTGCTCGAGGCGATCACACAGGCCGCTGAAACGGGTCATCGGCAGCATCTGTCCCTCCGCGATACAGGCAAACCCAATCCCTAAAAACCCAGGAAGGGCTCTAGCGTGCGCGCTGTGGCTCATCTGCGCGCGTGTAACCGAAAGGCCGAGCAACCGCGTAAGCACCCAGCCTGCTTTCGAGTATGCTCTAGGTCGACGTGTTGAGCGCCCCGGCAATGCAAGCAAAGTCTGGCTTCGGCACAGTTGTGTGGTCGGGTTCCAGCGTGTGTCCGGCGTTAGAAAGCAGCTTCAACACGTCGCGGGCCTTTATGGAATACGAAGATCAGATCCAATTAAGCCACCGCTTTCCGGTATTATGGCTTCGACCAGACGCGGCTTACTTAAAGGGGCGCATCATTGGTGGGAGGCTGGGCGCAAACGTCTCCGCTCGAGCCTCACACCGAACTCGGAACTAGTCCCGTCGTCTCTCTCTTCTCATGCGCTCATGCTGCCGGCGTGCATCTTCTGCCATGATCTGGCTTAGCCTTGCTGACTCAAGGGTCCGCAGTTGCGCCTCGTCGCGACGCTGCTGTTGCTGGAGCATGCATGCGGTATGAGACGATGATCCGTATCTTGTGCCCATTCCAGAGCAGGTGTCGAAATCGGCGTAGCGTTCCTGTTCCGGTGTCTGGCAACCGGTCAGAATAAGGAGGCCTGCGAACATTGTTCCGGCAGACAGGCGTCGGACGACGATGTGATCTTGGGAGGCTTTGCTCATTTGATGTACCTTCTTTTTAGGCAAGTCAGTCAATTGCGAGAGCGAAGCGCGATCCCGCCAAAGCCATATGGAATCTCACAGTTACGCAGAAATTACGTGATCTCGGAGCGAGCTGATTTTCACGGTTGACCCCGACGCGACGTCATAGTTCAGGCAGTGTGTCGATATTGTTTGAGTGTGGCGGCCCGCGATGGCGCCGTCGACGATACGAGGTTCGATATGACTGCACCTGATCTCATCCCGATTGAAACACTTTTTGGAATGCCAGAATTTTCGCGGGCGCAGATTTCGCCCGATGGCCGGCTGGTGGCCTATCTGGCGCCCTGGCATGGGCGATTGAATATCTGGGTGCGGCCAGTCGGACAAGGCAAGGCGCGGCGACTGACGGGCGATGACATGCGCAATATCGACGGCTTCAGTTGGACGCGTGATGCTCGCTACATTCTCTTTGTACAAGACAACCTGGGCGACGAGAACTGGCACCTTCATCGTGTGGAGGTGGACGGGGCAGAGACGGTGGGCGGGAAGGCCAGGACTGTCGACTTGACGCCCTATTCCGGCGTGCGGGTAGTGGGACTGGACTTGTCCGCCGCGTTTCCAGGTAAGGCTTTCGTGCAGATGAACCTCAGAAGTCCGGATTTGATCGACCTGTACGAGGTCGATATCGAAAGCGCTGAAACCAGGGGCGCTGCCTTGAATCCTGGTCGGTTCGTACGCTGGATCGTTACGCCGAATGGACCGATGCATGCCTTCATCATCAACGACGTGGGTGACCACGAACTGGCTCGGTACGAGAACGGTGCTTTCACCACGTTGGCGAAGCTGAGCGGACGCGACCAGCCAATCGGGCCGATGCCGCTGATGGTGGCGGCGGATGGAAAGAGCATCTTGGTTGGCTGCAACGCGGGCAGCGACCACACCTATCTTGCTGCCATTGACCTTGCGACGGGCAAGCACAGCGTAGTCGACAGCCAGCCCGATTTCAGCCTCGATACGCCGCGGCCCGAGGCCGATCCGCGCTTTCCCTCAAGCCTGATAACCAATCCTGTGACAGGCGAGCTGCTGGGACTACGGTATCTTGGCAAAAGACAGGTGATACAGCCTCTGAACGCGCATTTTGCCGCCGTGCTAGACAGCCTGCAGCGGCTGTCGGAGGGGGAAATAGGATACATTTCCTGCGATGCCGATGGGCGACAATGGGTGGCAGAATTTTGGGATGACCGGCATCCCGGCACGACATGGTATTTCGAACATGAGAGCGGCGAAGCGCATGTGCTTGGCGAGCGATTCCCAGCGCTCGAAGCCGAGCGGCTGGCGAGCGTGCGACCCGTCGATGTGATGTCGCGCGACGGATTGACGTTGCCGTGCCATGCCACGCTGCCCGTCTGGTTCGATGCCAAGGATGAGCCGCGTGCGCTGCCGACCGTGCTTCTGGTACATGGCGGGCCATGGTATCGCGACGCCTGCGTTTATGATCCGGAAGTCCAGTTCCTCGCCAACCGCGGCTATGCCGTGCTGCAGGTGAATTTTCGCGGCTCGACCGGCTATGGCAAGGCGTTCATGCAAGCCGCGATAGGGGAGTTCTCCGGGCGCATGCATGACGACCTGATCGACGGGCTCGACTGGCTAATCGGGCAGGGTATTGCCGACCCGGCGCGGGTGGCGATCTACGGTTGCTCCTATGGCGGTTACGCCGCGCTGGTGGGCGCCAGCTTCACGCCGGAGCGCTTCGCCGCAACCATTTCCTACTCCGGCATGTCCGATCTCCGGATGCTGGTGGATGGAGTTGTCCCGTTCGTAAGGCCTACGCTGATCAACACCTACCTTTCTTACATGGGCGACCCTGACATCGAGACGCAGAACCGGGACATGATTGCACGCTCGCCGGTCAGCCGGCTTGATTGCATTTCCAAACCGCTTTTGGTGGTTCACGGCGCGAACGATGTGCGTGTCGCAAAGGAACAGGCGGATCTGGTGGTGGAAAGGGTGCGTGCGAATGGTGTGGAGGTCGACTATCTCCTCAACGAGCGCGAAGGGCACTGGTTCATCAACGAGGATAGCAATATTGAGCTTTATCGGAGGATCGAGCGCTTTCTTGCGCGGCATTTGAGGGGCGAATAATGAGGGCGGCGCATGCGCAGTAAGGAGATTGCAGGACTGGCGGGCGTGAGCATCCGCACGCTGCGGCACTACCACCAGATCGGACTCTTGCCGGAGCCGCCAAGACAGAACAATGGGTATCGCGCTTACAGCGTGCCGCATTTGATCCGACTGCTGCGTATCGGTCAATTGACAGCGCTCGGTTTCTCGCTCTCGCAAATCCCGGCGTTTCTCGACGGTCGTGCCGAGATGAGCGAGGAGCGTTTGGACGCTCTTCTTGAGGGGCTCACGCGGCAGATCGAACTTCTGGAGCGTCAACGCCGGACTGTTACAGCCCTGCGTGACGGCAAAGGACCGCCCGACATGGCACCGGAATTTGCTGCGTCTCTGATGCCGCTGGAGGTCGGGCGAGAGCCTAAAGCGGTGCGGGCCGGTCGGGAGCAATCCGTACTCCTGTCACACCTTTTGGATGAAGGGCAGCGCGCAGAACTGGCCCGGCTCTATGACCAACTCGCGGATCTCGAATATGGTGCTACCGTGCGAGAGCTGGGGGATCGTTTCGACGCGTTGGGGCCAGATAGTGATGACGTCGAGATTTCAGCGCTTGCCGAAGATTACATCGCCCATCTTGGATCATGGATGAGAGACTTCGACAACGCGTTGAGCGGCGGCAGGAAGCACCAGGCAGCAACGCTGCTTTGGCTTCATGCCCTGGAGAATACGAACGATCAGCAGAAACGCTTACTGAGGGAAATCAACAGCGGGCTGAAATCCAAGCGGTGATTGCCCGCTTTGCGCTGATAGTCGTGAGATGATTGACCGATTGCGGGCGGCAAGCGGATCCATGACGTTGAAATGCACCCCTGTCCCGCGCAGACATCATCAAGCCATATTCCAAACATTTGGTTATGGTTTGGGTCAATCATAACCAAGCGCAATATCATGGATATCAACGTTGCTTTAAAAGCCTTCATCCGCACTGTCGAGAAGGGGTCGATTACTGCTGCGGCACGGGACCTAGGGGTAACGCAGCCGGCGGTCACGAAGCATATTTCGAACCTCGAACGGCTCGTTCAAGCCAGGCTTCTGGAGCGCTCGTCGAAAATCGTTCGCCCGACGGCGCATGGGCTCGAATTATACGAGGCCAGCCGTGTTGCGATCGCATCGATCGACGCGGCGCTGGAGGGCGTTCGCATCAACACAGGTGAAATCGAAGGCAATCTAAAAATTCACGCCCCATCCTGCATTGGTGTTGGTCATCTCGAACAGATGGTCGGGGAATTTCAGGATAAGTATTGCGGGATCTCCGTCGAACTGGCTCTCGACGAGCGCACAGTCGACTTGGTCTATGACAATTTCGATTTGTCAGTTCACTACGGGAAAATCGAGGATCAGGACGTCATCGCACGCCGCATCGGGTGGGTGGAGCGATTTCTCGTCGCTTCCCCTCTCTACCTGCAACAGGTGGGGCAGATTGACGATACGGGACGACTTTCAGAGCTTGAGGTCATTGGCACGCCGAAGATGCTTGCCCAGCGCAATACTATTTCCCTGTTGGGACCTGATGCGCGCGCCGAAGACGTCACCGTCAGGCCATTGCTCATAACGAACAATGCGCATGTCATGATTGCAACACTTTTACGAGGACGGGGTGTGGGACTTGTGCAGAAGAACCTCGTATTGGACTTGTTGGCCAGCGGCGAGCTTGTAAGGGTGCTTCCCGAATATTGGCTGCGATCTACCGAAGCATTTCTCGCTTATCCGTCCACAAAGTTCATGCGACCGGTCGTCCGGGCATTTACGGACTTTGTTATGCCGCGGCTCAGGAACATTGACGGGATCTCCCCGGAGCAGCGGTAACGGCGCATGGCATAGCCAACGGTTATGACGGCTATCACTCATGCAGATATGGAATATTCCGTCTGTTGGAGGATACCGTGCGATGCAAGCACGTGTGCCAGCCGCAACCCGAAAGTCGCCTTCCATGATGCAGAACCGAAACAGTTTCATATCCCGTCGTACGTTCATAGTCGGCTCTTTAGCCACGCCGGTCATACTCGGCGGATGCACAACAGTTCAGGAAAGATCGGCGTCAGGCTCGTCCCAGCCCATTGCCACTCCGCAGCCTTCACCGGTCGACCCGGATCTCGCTTCCCGTTACGCTGCATTTGAGGACGGGGGACATTTCGTTCCTGCAGTTCCTTTTGAGCGAATGAACCCGGAATATCTCAGGCAGCGCGTTGCTGACCCGACCGGGGAGGCGCCGGGAACTGTTGTCGTCGATACGCCAAGGCGATTTCTCTATCTGGTGGAAAACGGCGGAACTGCGTTACGATATGGCGTTGGCATCGGGCGCGACGGATTTTCATGGGAAGGGAACGGATATATTCACTGGCGTCAGCATTGGCCAAGATGGAAGCCGCCAAGCGAGATGATTGCAAGGCAACCCGAACTGGAAAAATACTCTGTCGCAAACGGAGGGATGGATCCTGGACTGCATAACCCGCTCGGCGCTCGCGCTCTTTATATTTTCCAGAACGGAAAAGATACGCTGTATCGTCTCCACGGCAATCCCGAATGGCAATCCATCGGCAAGGCTGTTTCATCCGGCTGCGTCCGCCTTATGAACCAGGACATCGTTGACCTTTACGACCGCGTTCCGTTCCATGCGCCAATCGTCGTGCATCAGACGCCGATGGCCGTGTGATGGTAAATTGAGCGTTACGCGTTCCGAGCTGCTTGCCGCGATACGATGGCCACCTAATAATACTGCGGGGCAAGATCGCTGCAGATATTTTCTGAAGAGAGCCACACGTGGGGAAACGCGGCTAGCAGGCCGTTTCTCAGCCATTGCTGTGCCGGGTGCCCGTCATTGCGACGATGCCAGGACAGCACGAATGGTACAGGGTTTAGGGGGAGCGGGAAATCGAAGACTGCAAGACGCTCCGCAAAGCCTGAATGAGCAACCACGCTTTCGATGACGGTCGCGACCATATCCGATGATGCAACCAATGCCGGCGCGGCGTGCATATGGGGAATAGTCACGGCCGCCCGCCTCCTGAAATTCTTCGAAGCCAGTGCGGCATCGGCAACATCCAGACCCTCGTTATCGGGCGCGACCAGGATATGCCTCAGAGACAGAAACGTCTCGCGATCGAAAGGGCGGCCGAGGATTGGATGATCCTTCCTAAGGATACAAACGAACCGCTCCTGGAAAAGCCGGGCGCTCAGGATCCGGCTCGTGGGCGTGGGGGGAATGCCGACCGTCAGATCGACGCCGCCGCTGTCGAGCAGGGTAACCGCGTCATCACGGCTGCTATAATCCCTGACCTTGATATCAATTCCGGGGGCTTTTTCCTCAAGCAGCGACAGGAGGCGCGGCAATATGACTGAACCTGCATGTGCCGAAACGGCAATGGAAAAAGACACGGTCGATTTACCGGGATCAAAACCCTGCGTGAATTGCAATGTCCGCTGGATTTCCCGCAGAGCAAGTGAGATCGGTTCGGCAAGTTCTACCGCTCGCGGTGTAGGTTGAAGTCCGTTCGGCCCGCGAACGAATAATTCGTCCCGCAGCAGAAACCGCAATCTCGACAAAGCCGCGCTCATGGCCGGTTGGGTCCGGCCAATACGGCTTCCGGCACGTGTCACATTGCGCTCGGAATTGAGAGCATCAAAGGCAACGAGAAGATTGAGATCGATACCGTGTAAATTCATAGAATGGATAATTAAACTCATCCTTCATCGATCTCAAGCATCTTTTCCGCGTCAGCGCGAGTGTCCGTTTCCGTCATTCAGCAACCAACCCGGATACTCGACGGGTAGACGACTGACCTCATCGAGCTTCGCCATGTCGTTGTCGTCCAGCTCCATCGATGCGGACCGAATGTTTTCCTGCAATTGCTCGACGCGCTTGGCACCGACGATGACGGTCGAGACGATGCTTTGCTTCAGCAACCAGGCGATCGCGATCTGCGCCGGGCTAGCGCCGTGTTTCTCCGCGACGGCTTTAAGGGTCGCGATCAGGGGCTCTCCCCGGATGCGATCGATGGGTGGAAAATCCAATTCCGTTTGTCTGCCCCCTACAGCATTGCCACCTGCGGAATACTTTCCGGTAAGATAGCCGCCGGCAAGCGGACTCCAGACCATGAGGCCAACACGTTCAGATGAGAGCAGCGGGCCGATTTCGCGCTCCAGATCGCGCCCGACAAGCGTATAATATGCCTGCAGTGACGTGACTGGTGCGAGGGCTCTGGCGCGTGTTATCCCGATCGCCTTCATGATCTGCCACGCGGCCCAGTTCGAAAGGCCGATGTAGCGGACGTCCCCCGCACGGACGAGTGTGTCGAGCGCCTCCAGCGTTTCCTCGATCGGCGTCGCGGAATCGAATGCGTGGATTTGGTATAGATCGATGTGGTCCAGACCCAGCCGGCCGAGGCTTGCCCGGCATTCGGAGATTATATGTCCACGCGAAGTGCCGCGATGGTTCGGTCCGTCACCCATGGCGGAGGCGACTTTGGTGGCGATCACGACATCCCTGCGCGACACACCAAGGTTCTTCAGCGAGCGTCCCAGTATTTCTTCGCTGCGTCCGTGCGCATAGACATTTGCTGTATCGAACAGGTTTATGCCGGCGTCGAGAGCGCCCTTGACCAGTGCATTGGCATCCTCCTGGTCAAGTCTCCCCACTTTTCCCCAAAGTCCGTCCGTTCCTCCGAATGTCATGGCGCCGAAGCCCAACTCCGACACGAACAACCCGCTTTCACCCAGCTTGCGCATTTGCATGATGTCGTCCTTCTTTTTGAATTTCCGAGATTGGCCGGCAGCGATAGTTTTTGTTGAGCGTATTCCCAATTGATTGCGCTAACGGCCGGCTCGACATCCGTTGCGAACGCCGAGCCGTTCTGCGACAACCTCAGACGAGGTGTTGCCGTTCGCCAGTTCTTGCCGCAAGCTCGACGGCCGCGATCAAACGGCTGTTATGGCAGGCATGGTCGAAACCGGGAGTGGTATATGTCCCATTCGTCAGATCGCGCCCCAGGGACGCATAAACCTCCCCGACATTGATAGCGGCTCCTGCCCAGAAATCGGCGGCTGTTGGGCCGACACCATTGGCGACCGGCCTATCGGGTGCAGCAAATTCCAGGCTTGATGAAATTGAAATGTCTCCGACCTGTACGCCTGCCACATGATTGCCGGTGAGCTTTAGCCAGCCCTGCGAGCCACGGATCTCGAAAACGAAGCTCGCGTCATCTGCAGGGACGCCGGCCAGAATCTGCACGGATACAGGCGCACCGCTTGCCGTCTTTGCGATCAGATCGAGATGATCCGGAATCTCTCGCTTTGAAGTCTCACCTGTATCGACGATCTCGATCTCCGGCCAGAGCAACTCCGTGCGCGCATCGACCTCGATAATGTTGCCGAGCACTGCCTCAATGACGTCCAGCACGTGGCCTGCCGTAATCGTCATGAAGCTGGCGCCAGAAGCGGCCTTGTTGAAATAGTCGTACATGCTTGGAGATTGCGGACCGTAGCCGAATGTGGTCGCGCCGACACGCGCGGACATCATGCGACCGAGTTTTCCTGACGCGACCAGTTCCGCCGCACGCCGGACAGCAGCATTATGCCGGCCTTGCAGGCCGATCGCGGTATGCAAAGACCCGACTGCTGCCGCCATCTCGTTAGTTTCCTCCAGCGTTGCGCCCAGAGGTGCTTCGCAATAGACAGCTTTACCCGCCCGCAGGGCGGTCATCACGAGGTCCTTGTGGGCCGGCACTTTCACGGCGACCGTGATGACGTCAATGCTCTCGTCTCTTATCATCACGTAGGGATCGGCAAACCAGAGTTCTGCGCCGAATGCTTCGGCCGCCGCCTTGGCGCTTTCCTCGCGTCGGGTCGCGACTGCCGCCAGCGTTAGGTGGGGTTGTGACGCCAGGGCTGGCACATGCGATGCGCCTGCCCAACTTGCGTGAGTGTCTGCTCCGATGATACCCACACGAAATTTCTTATCCGACATCTGCAATGCTCCAAATCACGTTACGGAACGCTACCCCGCGTCCTGAGCAAGATGTAATCGACCCCCGGCACTGCGACGAAATCGATAAATGGTATGAGCAACCATCCACGCCATGGATATCCCTAGCGTGACGATCGAAAGTGCTCTGGGGTGTTCGTCGCCGCCTCCTAACGCCGTCAAAAGTCTGGCGCCGCCGGCGACCAGCGACCACTGGTCTTTCATGCTCGGGAAAGTCCCATGCTTCCTCACGGAAATAGCTGCGAACACGCTGCGTCAGTCTCATCATCTTGCTCTCGTTGTCGGTTTGTCGGCATCAATCCGCAGCAGCGTACCGCAATTCCGGGGGCCTGGACGTTGCTGGTTTGGCAACATTGGGTTCGGGGAATCGTGACTTGTTGCGAGCGGTGTCTCGTTCAAAATCACTGCACATCCGTTGACAGAGCGGACAGGTTTCACCTCTCAACTTCACGAGGGCAGCAAGGATGTTTCAGAGGTCCATCGACAACGTTACAACCACACCGCCTCTCGGCCCCGGCTTTGCGGGTGAGAGACACAAAGCAGCCCTCGTCGTCGCACCGGGAAATTTTTCCGCGACCGACCCGTTCTTCCTGATGGCGGACGATCACGTGACCGGCGAGGGGCAATTCGGCGAAGCCCACCCTCATGCCGGCCTGGAGACCGTCACGTTCATGCTTCACGGCACCATGGAGGATGCCGGAGGACGCCTGGTCGAAGGCGACGTGGAATGGATGACAGCCGGAAGCGGTATCGTGCATTCGGAAGATGCCCGGGTTTCTGCAGGTATGCGTTTGTTTCAGCTATGGCTCGTTCTTCCCGAGCGGGCGCGCAACATGGCACCGAGGGTACAGATCCTGAGACGTGAGGAGATGCCGGTACACCGCGGTCACGGCTTCGAGGCAACGGTCTACAGCGGTCGTTCGGCAGACATCATTGCGCCAGCGAAGAACGCGGTGCCGGTAAGCCTGGTCGATATCCGACTCGATGCCGGAGCCGAGTTCGAACAGTTGCTGCCGTCGTCCTACAATGGTTTCGTCGTGGTCATCGCCGGCGAGATTGAGGCTGGCGCAGGAAGGACAGCTCTCGCCGAGGACAAAGTCGGCTGGACCCGTCCGGTGGCGGTTCACGGTGACAGTTTCATGAGGCTGAAGGCGGGGAAGGGCGGTGCTCGGGTGCTTTTGTATGCAGGTCAGCCGCAAAACATCAACGTCGTTGCGCAGGGTCCTTTCATCGCGGGCTCAAAAGACGAGCTTGCCGGCTACTACGCCGCATACCGAAAGGGAGAGTTCCCGAATGCCGGCGCGATGAGGCCTGTTTGATCCGCATACCCAGCCGCGTGAAGCCGCAAAGGGTTTCACTATCAGCAACCCGACGTTCCACAGTTGCCCTCTTTTTCAGCCTGACGGCACAGGTATTCTCAGGAACAGCAGCGCGAAAAACGGACTGAAAAAACCAGCTACTTCATCGCCGTGACGCTCGTTATCCGAAAATCGAGCGGATCGTATCGAGCTCTTGCAAACATGGATCGTGGCCGGTCCGTGAACGGGGTCGCGCGGCCCACATCAGAAATCAGCCCATGGAGAAAAAGGATGACCCAATTAGCGACCGCAGCGGTACTCGAAGAAAAGGACGGCCCTTTCATTCTTCGGGAAGTGAAGCTTGAGGCTCCGCGCCCCGACGAAGTGCTCGTTCGCATGATTGCTACGGGTATTTGCGCGACCGATGCGCATGTCAGGCAACAGTTCATGCCAACTCCGCTGCCGGCGATCCTAGGCCATGAAGGTGCCGGCATCGTCGAAGATGTCGGATCGGCTGTATCACATCTGAAGCCCGGCGATCACGTCGTTCTTTCCTATCACTCCTGCGGTCACTGCAAGCCCTGCATGTCTTCCCATCCGGCCTACTGCGACCACGTCCGGGAAACGAATTTCGCTGGCGCCAGGCTCGATGGAACGATCGGCGTTACAACGCCCGACGGCAACAGGCTCCATGCGCATTTCTTCGGCCAGTCCTCATTCTCTACATATGCGCTCGCTCACCAGCGCAATGCCGTCAAGGTCCCGGACGATGTTCCGCTCGAACTGCTCGGACCACTCGGTTGTGGCTTCCAGACCGGTGCCGGCTCGGTCTTAAAAGCCCTGGATGTGCCGGTCGGCGCTTCGATCGCGATCTTCGGAGTGGGGGCGGTGGGACTGGCTGCGATCATGGCTGCCCACGTCGCCGATGCGGCAATCATTATCGCCATCGATGTCAATGCCGAACGGCTGAAGCTCGCTTACGAACTTGGCGCGACGCATTGCGTCAACCCGCGTGAGCAAACCGATGTTACCTCGGTGATCAGGGGTATCGCTTCTCGCGGCGTCGAATACGTTCTCGACACGAGCGGTAGGAAGGAGAACCTCGACGCCGGCATCGGCGCTCTTGCTCCGATGGGGCAGTTCGGTTTCGTCGCCTTCAACGACCATTCGGGCGCGGTTGTCGACGCATCCCGGCTCACGGTGGGGCAAAGCCTCATCGGGATTATCCAGGGCGATGCCATTTCCGGCCTGATGATTCCGGAACTGGTCGGCCTCTATCGAAACGGTCGTTTCCCTTTCGACAGGCTGCTCACCTTCTACGACTTCGACGACATTAACGAGGCGTTTGACGATGTCGCGGCGGGGCGCGTGATCAAGGCCGTCCTGCGCTTTCCCCCGCAAGCCGCTTAACCACCCACTTTCTTTCGATATCGCGAACATTGAGGATTGAGCAAATGTGCGACCGACACCAGAAGCTGATCAGAGCGACCGACGAGCCAAACTTTTTCGGGATCGACCATTACGGCTTTCCGGAGGCCGGGGAGCACCCGGCTGATCCGCCGGGATATTATCCTGAGTATTTCTCCTCCGAACGCTTCCAGAGGCTCGGCTACCATGTCGAGGAGCTTCGTGGCGGCTTCTATTGGGTCACCAGCGGTGGCTATGACGCGGCCTTCGTCGTGACCAATGACGGTGTCGTCGCCATCGACGCACCGCCGACGATCGGTGAAAACATGCTGGCCGCCATCGAAGACGTCACGGACAAACCGGTAACGCATTTGATCTACAGCCACTGGCACACCGATCACATCGGCGCCGCCTCTGTTTTCGGACCGAATGTCGAGATCGTCGCGCACGACATCACCAGGGAATTGCTAGAGCGGTTCCCCGATCCGAACCGACCGGTGCCAACCCTGACATTCGACAAGGATCGTCAGCTTGTCGTCGGCGGGGTGACGTTGGAACTGTCCTACAAGGGCGAGAACCACTGCCCCGGCAACATCTTTATCTATGCGCCAACGCAAAAGGTGCTGACCGTCATCGACATCGTCAGTCCAGGCAGCGCCACGTTCATGCATTGCGACGCATCGCAGAATATTACCGGCTGGTACGAAGCACAGAAGCAACTGATGGAATATGACTTCGATTTCCTCGTGGCTGGCCATCATATGAAGTACGGGACGCCAGATACGGTCGCAGCTTCAATCGAATATTTCCAGGACGTTCTCGACGGAGCACAGGCAGCCGTGGATCGCTTCAGCCGATCGGATGCGCTCGTAAGCATCCTGGAGGGCGCCGGCTGGGACAAAGTGTTTTCAGGCACCGAGAACTGGATCAATTCGATGGCCAATTTTGCCACGAAATACGTCCTGGAAAAGAAGAGCAGCAATGGCCAGCTCTGGTCCGAGCGGCTTGCCGGCGTGACGACCCAGACGAAGTACCACGCCTATACCGTGCTGGAGTCTATCCGCCTGGAAAGGCCGCGGCCGAATTATCGCTTGCGGGGCGAAAATCCGCCACCGTTCCTGACCTGACCGGGATCGTCCTCCGGCACACCTCGAAATCGAGTGGGCATAGCATTACCCTGTTGTGTCCGGAGGCCGCCCATGAGCGCGGGCCGGATCTCGCGCGCCCTTGCGACATCAGAAAGACTAGTCAATGACGACGTTTTCCGCACATAACTGGATCGACGGCACCTTTGTCTCGTCTTCCAAACACGGCCGCTCCATCGATCCAGGGACATATGAGACGATCGGAGATTATCCGGACGGCGGAGCGGCCGCGCACTCTGCCATCGAAGCCGCGAAACGCGCATTCCGCGCAACCGCCTGGCGAGACGACACTGATATCGACGCCATGCTACCGGCTCTCGAAAATGCACTGACCATCTTTGCCGGCCAGTTCTGTAGGACGGGCTCGCGGCTGCTGGTACGGAGTTCAATCTACGAACGGGTCCGCCACGGCCTCGCCGAAAGGCTGCGTGCTGTCAAAGTCGGACCGGCATCCGACCCGGCGAGCGATATGGGGCCACTCATCGACAAGGAGAGCGTCGCCCGTGTCGACAACGTGGTGAAAAATGCGCTGTGAAGGGCTGCAGCTGCGGTCGTTCGAGGAGGGCCCGTGAAAGAAGGCCCTTTGGCGAAAGGTGCTTTTTTTTCCGTCCTTCGATGCTGGAGGTCTCCGACAATAGCCTGCCGGTCGTACAGCAGGAAACATTCGGTCCTGTGATCACCATCCAGCGGTTCTCAGAAGAGCGGGAAGCAGTCGTGCTGGCAAACGATAACGATTATGGCCTGTCTGCCTCGATCTGGACGCGGACCTGGATCGCTCGTACGGGTCGCACATGCGCTTGAAGCGGGCAGCGTGTTCATCAACGACTGGGCCAGGGTGTATGACGGGACGGAGGAGGGTGGATTTAAGCAATCCGGTCTCGGCAGGCTGAACGGAAAAAGCCGCCATTGAGGACTTTATCGAATACAAACACATCGCCCTTAAATCTGGCTTGCTTCCATAATTGGAGCTGGTCGGTCAGAAAACTTCCTCCAGGCAGGCTTCTGGTGCTGGAGCTTTAACGGAAGTTTGCATTCGGTCGTGTTGCGTAATTTCCACTTAATGTTGCCAATCCAAATTCGCAGATCGATGGAGATGTCTCACCAACTCGGTCGGCATCTCCCGAATGGGATACGGGACTTCTGAAAGGATAATGATTTGCAGGACAGAGTTGACACCTTGAAGCAGACGGAAAGAGTTATGATGGATGCGATACATGCAGCTATCAGCCAAGCGGCAGTGGAATCGGAGGCTGCATTTCAGTCAGGTGAACCACGAGCCACTGCCCAGACTTACTTCGCGGACGTCGCCATGCGTCGACTGTTTTTGCACCTGTGTGGTGCGAATGCGGATACGGCCAAGGGTGGTGATCCAGACCACGCGTGGGACATACTCTATGTGGGGCGCGGTGTGGCCCGGTATTGGGAAAAAGAACACGGAATTCTGTCGAGGCGCCGAAAGGCAGAGAGCCATGCAGAGCTCGAAAGGGAGAGACACGAGAAATCTACTCTTACGCAAAGCGCTCAAAAGCTCGCAACTGACACCGCCATCCGCGCGCTGATCGAACATGCGAGCATTTCCGACCCAGACCTGCGTGATCGCTTGGTGGCGACGGTTGAAGCGCGTGCCAGCGTCACCGATCCACTTTCGCAAGTCGAGCAGGATTTCGCCGATTTGGCGAAAGTCTCGATCGTCCGCCTTATTGGCGCGGTCACTTGAAAGCCATCGGCAATACGGAGCCATCGCCCGTTATCCGGTCAAGAGCGTCTGGTGCTGCGGTTCTCATCGCAGGATCGCGACCTTCAAAGGGCGTTAGGATTACGGCAACCTGGGTTTCTCAGACTTAGAGTGGTTGGTCCTAAAGGTGCAGTGTCTTGAAATCCCGGGGCAGGCATCATACTCCGATGCCGGCCGAAGGGGGCATCCACCCCATCAGTTATCGAGCTCGACGAGTGGCAGTCATTACAACTCACGTTCGAATTTCTCATACAGGAAGTTTACCAGCGCGCGCACTCGAGCGATGCCTGCGCGCGCTGGTGGCATCAATATGTGCAAATCTGCTCCCGCGTGAGTATAGCCTGGGACGACGACTTCCAGCTCACCTCTGGCAAGCGACTCTTGAACCATGAAGAGGGGCAGCACCACGATACCAATTCCGCCCCGAGCGGCGGCAAGCATCATTTGACCGTTGTCTGTGCGAAATTGTGAGTTAACGCGGACTTGTTCCCATCCATCCGGACCTTGAAAACGCCAGCTGACCGTATCGAACGAGTAGAGTATGGCGTTGTGCGCGGCCAGTTCAGCGGGCTTTGAGGGTCGCCCTCTGGCTTCCAGATAGGATGGACTGGCGACGACAGCCCAACGTACCTTTGCAAGTTTTCTCGTAATCAGAACCGAATCCGGGATGCTTCCGATCCTTACCGCCAAGTCATACGCTTCGGCGACAAGATCCGGCTGACGGTCTTCAAAGCGGACGTCGAAATGGATCCTTGGGTGGAGGAGGGCGAACTCTGCCAACAGCGGAGCGAGACAGAACTCTCCGAAAGCGACGGGAACCGAAACTCTAACCTGACCAGATGCTTCGGTCGTCGACCTTACAACCATCTCCTGCGCTGATTCCAGTTCGGCCAACCCAGATGCTGCTCGTACATGATACTCACGGCCGACGTCTGTAAGGGTTGTTCCCTTTTGGGAACGTGTGAGGAGCGTTGCGCCTAGAAAATTCTCCAAACGACTGACGCGGCGACTGACGATCGATTTAGCGATCCCCAAACGACTAGCCGCACCAGCGATACTACCAGTTTCGACCACCCGAATGAAGGAGATCAAGTCCAGGATCTCGACAGATTCAGGTTCCGCCATTAGCAACTCCGAACTCCAGTAAACGCGGCTACTGCAACACTGGGTGCACGATATTGTCAAGTCTTCCAATTCGTCCGGCGCTCACACTGACGTCCTACAGCGTCCCCTACAGGTCGAGCTGAATAAACGAACCGAGCAAGTTCCGTGGTTGGTAAAAATCGCTGTCCGCCGTCGCCCTGGAAACCGAGCAGTATGGGTGCAGCGGCTCAGTGGAGCGTTGCCGCATCGACCTCACCTCGCCGGATCGCATAACGCTGCATAGGGTGCTGGCATCGTTCTTTTTTCCGCAACAATGGGTTTCGCTTTGGCAGCCTATTTCTCCAACGATTGAGGTCGCATGATTGAATTGATAGAAAAGCCAGGAGAGAAAATTGGACCTCCCAACGCAAAATCCCGATAGCCGCAGTATGACGGTGCAACTTCTTGCAAAACGTCGGACGCAGTATTTTCTGGGCAAAAACATCGCGTTCTCTGACGAAGAGATTGATGCACTTATTCGCGAGGCGGTTCGCCTGTCACCTTCAGCCTTTAATTCGCAAAGTTCGCGCGTTGTGATCCTGCACCGCGATGAAAATCAGAAACTCTGGAACATCGTAAAATCGGAGTTGAGTCATATCGTTGAAGGAGAGGCGAAGATGCACTCCTTCAGAAAAATCGATAGCTTCGCTGCTGGAGCAGGCGCAGTTCTTTTCTTCGAGGACCGAAATGTGGTCAGGATATTACAAGATCAGTGGCCTTTGTACGCTGATCACTTTCCAGATTGGTCCGAGCAGGCCTCCGGGATGGCGCAACTTTCGGTCTGGATCGCGCTTGCTGGCGTGGGTATTGGAGCCAGTCTCCAGCATTATAACCCGCTGGTTGACGCAAAGATCAAAAGGCATTGGGACATACCGGAGACATGGAGGTTACGCGCGCAGATGCCGTTCGGCTCGAACGAGGCACCTTTTCCCGCAAAGACAATCATCTCCGATGGTGACCGCTTCCGAAGCTTCTTTCGCTAGACCTGCGGGAAAGAACCTATGCCTCTTTATTCAGTGTATTCATTGAGTTAGGAGAATTGAAGCGTAGGCCCAAGGTTCACATCCTTTCAAGAGCATTTGAGCGCCGAGAGCGGATTATTCCGGCACAAAACTGCATCTGGAAAACGTCATTCAATTGCATTACTATCTCTGAAAATGTAGGAGATAGTCATGGCTGCAAACGCTCTTGTCCAAACACGCATTGATGCCGAAGTTCGGGATCGGGCTTCGGCCGTGCTTGAAAGCATGGGACTCACGGTATCTGATGCGGTTCGTATTATGCTCACCCGGACTGCTAACGAAGGGGCGCTACCTCTTGAACTTCTTTCTGGGAGTGAAACACACGATGCCTGGTTTCGGACCAAGGTGCTCGAAGCGTTAAATGATACTCGGTCGGATTTAACAGACGACGAGGCCGAGGCGCACTTTGCCAAACGCCGAGCGGCGGCCCGCCTTAAAGTGGGTTCGAAAGAATCGTGAAGCTTACTTGGTCGGCGTTTGCGCTATCGGATCGCGACGCCATCTTCACGTATATTGAGGCAGATAATCCTGCGGCCGCTATTCTCATCGATGAGCGGATAGTATCCGCCGCCCGTCGCTTGCTCGACTTTCCTGCCAGTGGGCGCTTGGGTAGAATCGCCGGTACACGCGAACTCGTCATCAACGGTACACCTTACGTCGCCGCCTACGCCATTACCGAGACGACAGTTCGAATTCTTCGCGTACTCCATGGCGCGCAGGAATGGCCAGAGTATCTGCTGCAAAACTGATCAACCACAGTCGAACCGGACCGACCAGTATCAACACTGCCGATCGATCCCGCGGCGTTTCGTATGGTCCGTTGTGCAAGCGCGCAATCGGTCCGTCAGCATAGCGCTATCTAAACCCACCCTGATGAACTGCTCGCGATGGCCAGAATTATCGGCTTCCGGGGCAGATTCGGAGTATCGGTCCGATCTATGAATTTTCGATCACGGGTGCCGATATCGTCGACGTTCAATACATCGACACGTCCTGGAATGGTCCGATACCGTAAGCCTTTTACCACTTCACGCGTAGGCCCACCTGTCCCTTGACGGAGTAACTGTCGCCGAAGTCATTCAGGCTGGTCTGAACCAGAGCTTCGCCATAGATCGAGTACTTGTCGTCGTCCCAGCTATAGGTTCCTCCGAGCCCCAGGCCGCCCCATATACGATCATCTCGGTTGGTGAAGCTCACGCCCTGGACATTGACACTCGTCCCTTCAAGAAACTCATAGTAGAGATTGCCAATGCCGTAGACGTGAGTGCGATTGAGCAGCCCCTCGTCATTCCGCCGCGAACTTTCATGGTCGAGGGTCACACCGAGACGGCCTTGCAGACTTTCGCCACGGTCGAGGCTGACACGGGCGCCGAATGCATCGGTAAACGCGTTGAAGTCGACATTGGAATAGACCAGCTGGGCCTGCGGCGTGATGGACCAGGCTGGATCGATGGCAATGCGCTTGCCGCTTTCCAACGACAGTGTGTAGCCAAAACCGTCATTGTTGTCGGTGAGGTTCGTACGGGCAAGGAGAGAGTCGAGATCGCTCGTGTACCAGGTCATTTGGGCCTGCCCGTCCAGATACAAGCCACTCTCGCCATACCAGGTCAACGTCCCGCCAAGACCGTAACCTTCCGTGCTGATCTCACCATCGCCGTAAACAGAACCGCTGTCGGTTTTGCCATGGGCGTAATGGACTGTGAACCCGCCAATCAGCATGCCGCTTTCCGTTTCTGTCAACAGCCCATCAATACCGGCCTGAAGCTTGAAGACATTCTGGTCGTACTCGGTGCCGGAGGCGGAGAAACGCGGCTCAATGTGGTTATGTACGCCTTCAATGCGACCCCATACACCATTTCCTTCGACCGCAACGCCTGCTTCTTCGGGAGTGACATAAGGTGTGCCGACAGACGCGCCATTACCGGCCCAGAAACGATTACCGACACGTTGCTGCAAGGTTGGCAGACCGTTCAGACCCAGCAATGCCCGGGGGTATGCCTCGTAGGTCGGAACACCGGCCTGGTAAAGCGGAGCAGTCGGCGCCGGATTCGACACGGTCAATTGCGAACGCAAATACCAGTTGCCATCATTCGGTGTTGAAGTGCCCCCCTGATAAAGCTGATAGGCGTAGGCGCCTGCAACGACCGCCTGCCTGTCGCCGATCGTGTAATCGCCAATGAGCGAGAACGAACCGCTGGAAGCACCGTTCACTTCGATGATACGGATACCTTCACTGGTCTGCGCACCCGTGCCTCCGACGTTATTGACGACGACATTAGTCGTGCCCGATGTGTCGCCATTGACGATGACCATATCCGTCCTGGAGTTGTCGTCACCAAGAGCAACATCGAACAACATCTGTCCGCCATTGCCGTTATAATTTCCACCGATGACGACAACATCGCCGACAGCATCATCTACCGTGGTGATGGTTCCGGCGTTGGCCACATCGCCGCTGAACGAATAGACCCCGGTTCCATTGCCCGTTCCGACTAAAGTGGACGTTGAATCAATCGTCATATTGCCGTCGAAGGCGAGTGATGTCATGCCGTCAAGTGTGGAATTGTTGTTCAGGAACACACCGGTCGTTGCTTCGTCCGGTTCGCCGACATGCCATGTGCCGTCGTCGATCGACAGATTGGCACCATCCAGATTGACAACTTCCCAATTGATGATCCTGCCGCCATTCGTGGTCGCTTTCACACCGCGAAGCGTAAGCGTATCGATCATGCCGTCGGCAACCGAGGTATCATCGCCGCCATCAAGAACCTGCGAACCATCAAAGGCCGATGCGCTTACCACAGCTGTATCGGATCCGTCTTGACCGTAGAAGCCGCCAGCCAGAGTGCCGCCCGTCCAGGTGAACGTATCATTGCCTTCATGGTTTGTGACACCGTCGTTGCTTCGAATGTCGTCTCTGTCGTCACCGAAAATATTACCGGTATAGGTTCCGCCAGCCAGATTGAAGGTGTCATCGCCGAGGCCGAGGATCGCATCACCGGTTACGATGCCAGCGCTGTTAACGGCGACATTCCCGCCAATCGTGTCCGATGCAATCGGGTTACCCGCAACGCCGCCGTCACGAATGGCTGTTCCGGACGTTGCCGTGACCGTTGCAGAAGCTGCGATATCGATCATCGAGCCGTTCGCTGCAATCGTTTGAATACCCGCGCCCGCGCCGCCACTCACCGTACCACCGACACTGACCAGCGAGGCGCCCGTACCCCTATTCGACGCCAGAATGCCGGTTCTGCCAGCAATAGAACCCGCCGTCTGTCTTACAGTCAGATCCGAGGCGCTGCTGGCATTACGCGAATAGACGCCGTAGTCACCGGAGGCGATCACATCGCCGGACAGTGTAACCGTTGTGGAGCCGGTTCCCGCATTGTCTGCGAAAACGCCATAGGTGCCGCCTTTGACGGTTCCGGAGGTCTGGCTTACAACGATACTGTCCGCTGTGGCCGCGTTATAAGCGTAAAGTCCAGCGCGTACGATTGCCGTGGCATCGCCGGAACTAATGATCGTCGTTGAGCCGCTACCCTGGTTATTGGCATACATGCCGAACCAATTGCCGGAGATCGATCCCGCGGTCTGGGTAAGAATCGTATCTGTCCCGGCTATGGAATTGTAGGCATAGACACCAAAGGTGTCGTTATTTGCCGCGCCAGTCTGGGTCTGGTTGATGATCCCGGCTGTCGTGATCGAGATAGCGCCGGCCGCCCAATTATCGGCGCGGATGCCATGCGTATAACCGGTGATCGTGCTACCGGCTGCCTGGGTAATCGTGATGCCTGTCGCGTTAGAGAAATTTTGCGCCCATATACCGTTTTCGGCTACACCGTCCACATTGCCGGCGACACTAATTGCGGTCGCTCCAAATCCCCGATTGGTCGTGAAAATTCCGTTATCCGCGCCAAAAATCGTCCCGCCCGTCTGGCTGACGGTCAGGTCTGTTACGAAGCCGTCATTGGAAACATAGACACCATTACCGATTGTCCCAATCGCCGTGCCTGAGGAGGTGACCGTTGTGGGACCTGTACCGGTATTGATGACATAGATACCGTCAATGCCGGTGATGTTTCCATTCGATGTTATTTCAACCGCGCCGAAAACATCATTGATCGCCAAAATAC
The DNA here is from genome assembly GCF_041954855.1 of Agrobacterium sp. LR_9. Lineage (NCBI taxonomy): Bacteria > Pseudomonadati > Pseudomonadota > Alphaproteobacteria > Hyphomicrobiales > Rhizobiaceae > Agrobacterium > Agrobacterium sp. LR_9. The sequence goes on along the minus strand of NZ_JAVAYA010000010.1, from coordinate 17,412 downwards.
CCTGCCCACCAGAGGACGTTATGGAGGACGCATTTCCGTCCGTTATGGCGATCCCTCCGATGGTCTCGACTCTGATAGCTTCCCCAGAGGCTGACAAACCAAATCCTGGTTGTGTGACAACCGTTACGGGCGCGGAGGAAAAGATCACCGCCGACGGATCGCTCCCTGTGGCAGCGCCGGAACAGCTCCAGGTTCCAGGGCCAGCGGGATCGCAGCTACCTGCCAGCGATGGCGAAGACCAAATGAGCACCGATGTAACTGCCGCCGCCGAAACGACGGACAAACTTTCAAACGACAGTACCAAACGCGCTTCACAAGGCGCTATGCCACCGACGATCCCCTTACACTTCCCCACTCGGCCGCCACGGATGAGCGTGTTATTTGCTCGATTTGTATCAGAATTATCGAAGTAAGACCCACCCCCGCTAGATGGACGCTTCTCGAAAAATGCTGCAGGTGCGGTCACTCACGGTCCCCATCTTCCGTCCCGAAAAAGCTGAAGAGTGCTTCTCGCGGAACCATCTCCCCGAATCGAATTCGCCCAACGGTTGTTCCAGATGATTGAGATCTATATATTACTAAAATATAATCAACGGTGAACTCGAAGTTGCGTAACCGTTAGAAGACTGGACCGACGCAGCCGAAATGGTTGGTGGTCCGCATCCAGCGGCACCTGGCGTATTAATTTAGGGTGTCGTGGGTCCACACTACTCTTTGCAGCGTTAACCATATAGGGAACCGCCACCCCAAATCCGCTTCGGTTATGTTAACCGTTGGTAAACAGGGGCGACAGGACGGACCAACGACGTGGGCTTTGTGTTGGAGAAACACTGGGAGCGGCTGCTTAAGGAAATCGCGGCCTGCGAAATGGCAGTTCGAGAGATTGAAACCGATCTCCGACTCATCTAAGCCGAAATCAGGCAGAAATTCCACTTATCCTAGCTGTGCAGATTTCCCGAGCCACCTCTCATACATGCTGTAGCGATCAGCGCCGACCTTTTCGGTAAGCTTTTCGACGACGTTGGTCAGGTTCTCGAATGTGTAGGAAAACTGGGTATGGTCCGGTGCGTCACTCTGGCCATAGCCGGGATAGTCGGGGGCAATCACGCGGTAGCGGTCGGCCAGCAGCGGAATGAGGTTGCGGAACATATGGGACGAGGTCGGAAATCCGTGCAGGAGAAGGAGCACCGGTGCGTCCTTGGGACCGGCTTCACGATAGAAGATGTTCACGCCATCGATCACAGTGTTTTTGTACTGAATGACGGGAACGGCCTTCGCGGCGATGACTGGGGTGTTCGGCACGCAGCGGGCTTCAGCTGCAACGGGTGAGATGGCCGCGAGAAGTGCGACAGTGGCGAGCAGATGCTTTTTCATGATGCTTTCCTTTTTCCAGATTGGGTGCCGATCCACATCAGCGCCTCTGGAAAAAGGACTAGCATCGCCGGTCTTCGGACCTGGGATAAATAAGGGTAAAAAGTTGAACAGTTGGCCGTCGAAGGACTCACAATGAGCAGCGTGAATGGCTCGATCCAAACGAAAGCCGATCCATTGAAGCAGCCTCATGGGAGGCTCTCCACGTCTGCGGTTCTTTGAACGACCGATAGTTATGACGATCAGAGAGAGTGTTTTTGCGATAAAATCAGCGTGATAGGTTCTTCGGTTTGCCGGTTCTGGGTTCGATTCCTATCAAGGCGCATCCTTTACGGCCTAGACGTCATCCACACGCCGACTAGAGTTATCACCAGCCCGCTCAGCATCATCAACGTCAGAGGCTCCGAAAACAGCATCCATGCCCACAGCATTGTAACTGGCGGGCTGAGGTAGATGGCCGCGCTGACCTTTGCTGCTGGGAAGAGCCGAAGGCTGGTGTAATACACCGAGTAGGCTAGGAACGTCGCGATCAGCACCAGCCAGGCCATGGCGAGAGCGAATTTCTGCGTGAGAGGAGGCACAAGGCTGCCTTGCATGGACGCGCAAAGCCCGAACAGAACCGCGCCCGTCAGCATTTGGACACAGAGACTTTGATGGACCGGCATGCCGCTCGTCGAGTTCCTCCTGTTCACAACAGAGGCGAGAGCGAGGATCAACATTGATCCAACCGTGAGAATATAGGCCCAGGCCGGAGCGGTGCCTATACCGAGGCTGTCAAAGGATACGATCAACACACCTGAGACTGCGATTGCGGTCCCTTGCCACTGTCGTGTCGTCAAGCGCTCACCGAGGACGGGTTGCGAGAGGGCAGCAACAGCAAGCGGAAGGAGGTCGGCGATGAGTGCTACCAAACCGGTTGGCACTTTCTGCTCTATGGCGAGCGCGAAACCGCCCAGGTACAGAAAAACCGCCATGAACCCGAGCAACGCTTGATACCTGACTGCAGCTAGCGACATTCTGGGACCAAAGGCCAGCGCGAACGGAAGTAAGACCAGTCCGGCCAGCAGGGTGCGCCAGAAGAGCAGCAGCATGACGCTTGCCTCCTCATTCGCATATCGGATCCCCACGAACCCGGAGCTCCAGCCAACGATCAGAAGGGTGGCCAATAGCGGCCACGAACAAAGGCGGTGATGTTGGCCCTTAATGCCTTCGAAAAAATTCATTGTGCCTCGTACATGCAGCTACGTTCCAGGATTAACGAGCCGACATCGCAATGCCGCATGACAAATGTCGATGATGCCATGACATTCGTTCTGTATCTGTCATACTGTTAGGATCGCCCTGCAACACTGACGCGGATGTCAGGATGATCGAGATCAACAGTCGCCGTTTGGAAATTGACGCACTGCGGGCAATGCGCGCGATCAAGCACCACGGCGGAATCACCAGGGCAGCGGCTGCCTTAGGACTTTCGCAATCGGCCGTCAGCCACAAGATCCGGCGACTTGAGTTGAATCTTGACTGCGAGTTGCTCTCGCGCCGAACAGGCGGCCCAGTTTTCACCACAGCTGGTCAAGAGCTCCTGGACTATGCGAACAAGATACTAGACCTGCACGATGAGGCTTTGCGGAGCCTCGCGAAGACGCCACTCGCGGGCCGACTGCTGCTGGGTTTTACAGAGGATACCGCTTGCAGCGACCTTGCACGCGTACTTGGACGCTTCAAAAAACTGCACCCGAATGTGGCTGTTAAGACGAAGGTTCGAATGAGCCTTGTCCTCCGCGGCATGCTGGAGCGTGCCGAGTTGGACGCCGCAATCGTTCAGATTTTTGATCATGAAGTGAGGCCCACGGATGTTGTTCTCTACAATGAAGCTCTTCGCTGGGTAAGCCACCCCGAGCTAGAGCTCCGACGCGAAGAGCCAGTCCCGTTCTTGTCCTTCGATGATGACTGCTTTTACCGGAAGTGGGCGCTTGATGTGGGGCGGGATGATGTCGTTCTGGAAACGGTTTTTGAGTGCTCCAGCTCGGCGGGTATTGTCTCTGCGGTCAATGCCGGGATGGGAGTCGCATTGTTGAGCGATCGTCATATCAGCCGCAACATGCGCCTCATCTCCGATCGCTTACCCGCACCCCCTTCGCTTGCCTATGTTGTACGGCGGGCACGGAAGGCGCGGAACCCGGCTCTTGATAGCCTCATCGCTGAAATACAAGCCGAGGTTGGGCGTCAGGGAGGACTGGCGTTGATTGGCTAAGTTCGACTGGGTTCGGCTTGATGCCACCATCGTTGCCAACTCCGCTCATATAGTCCACGTGCCGAGAGGCAGGCGCCACCTGAATGTGGGCCGGGCCCTACGACCCAGCCCGTGCCGCGATCAGAATTGTCGTCGATGTGACCAGAGAATAAGTGGCGACGCGGGTAACAAGCGACCCATTGCTGTGCCCTCTGTGTATTCCCCCATCGACGAACGATCTAGCTCCTACATCGTCGCCATCAGGTTCTCATCTCACCATGCCAGCTTCACCATCAGAGTAATTCACCGGCATCCAGTCGAAGTGTTCGCCTTCTTTGAGGACATTGCCGATCCCCGGAAAGGCAATATGCGCGCCGGCGACGAGATAACCTTCCGCGATGGCTTCGGCGAAGGCGTCAAGCCGGGATCGCACTGCCCTCGGACGATCGACGTCGAACTCGATGGTCACATCAGGCTGCTCGAACTGAACGATATCGCCATGCGTGATGTCGCCCCAGAACACCAGTTTTTTGCCGCCGCTTTGAACCACGATCGAACTGTGGCCCGGAGTGTGGCCAGGGCGCATGATCGACTGGAAACCCGAAATTACCTCCTTATCATCCTGAAACACTTCAACCCGGCCCCGCTCGAGATACGGCCGAAGGCAATCCTCTGCTTCCTTGAACAGCTGCTGGTTCAAGTCTTTAGGTCGCGCCTCTACCGGAGTTTTCAGCCAGAATTCAAGTTCACGCGCGGGAACATGCAGGGTTGCGTTTTCAAAGACGAGCTTCCCGTCCCGAACCAGGCCACCGGAATGATCCGTGTGGACATGGGTCAAAATGACATGATCAATCTCAGAGGCCTTGTAGCCGGACGCTTCCAGGTTGGCGAATAGATGCCCGGCCTCCGCGCCTAAGTAGCTACCACTACCGGCATCTATGAGGACGAGACGCTGACCGTCATTGACGAGGAAGGCGTTGACCGATGTGTCAGTCGGAATGTCACGGTAAGCTGCGCCAAGCAGTTGAGTGGCTTGCTCTGCGGTCACGTCACGATACATGTCCGGAAGAGGGAGGGGCAGTGTGCCATCCGAGAGTGCCGTGATTTCCAGATCGCCAAGAGCCATCCTGTAAAAACCGGGCGACTGAAAGTGTTGCTTACGGGCAGCCGCGAAAGTGAGGGAAGGGGCTCCCGAAATGGCCGCGACCGTGGTTAGCATGGACGCCCCCTTGAGGACGTTTCGTCGTGTTACGCTGTTCATGATAAATCCTTCATGCATGGTCACCGAGCAGCGCCAATTCGATGCGCCCGGCGATTACCGGATGAAAGTAAGTGGTGGTCGTTCGGGCGATTAGGCACCGAACCTTGATCGCGCTGTCAGCGATTTGATTACAATAAGGGATCGAGCAGTGAGACTGCTCAGGTCAGCTGCAGCACGTTTTCGAGGTTCTCACTCAGATAGTCGATGAAGGACCGGACCTTGAGAGGCTGGACGCGTCCACCGGCCCTGACGGCATACAATATGGCACTGGGTCCGGACCATTCAGGGAGAATACGGACGACGTCGCCGGTTTCCACCGCTTGATGGGCGAGGTGGGGATTGGTGAGCTGTATGCCCTGTCCTCGGATCAGAAATTCGAACAAGGCCTCCGGGTCTGTTGCGACAACCACCGGGTTGATCGGGAAATCCATTACCTCACTCTGCCTTGTCAAAGGCCATGAGTGCTGAGGCTTCCCGTAAAACAATTGCGTCACCAGGCAGGCATGGTCTTTCAGCTGCGACGGATGTTGTGGGACTCCGTGCTGCTGAAGGTATTGCCTCGACGCGTAAAGGCCTGTCTGAACGTTGGCCAAGCGACGGGCGGCGAGGTTGGAATCGGGCATGGGGCCGTTCGACAAGCGGCAGGCGACATCGATATCCTCCTGCACGATGTTCTTGACGTCGTGGTCGAGAAGCAGTTGCAGTTTGACCTCTGGATAGGCTTCTCGAAACCCGACCATGAGCGGGGCGAGGGCCTTGGTGACTAGCCAGTGCGGCGCCGTCACGCTCAACCACCCAGAGGGTTTGCCATGCACCTGCTCGACCGCGCTCTCCGCGTCACCGATAAGCCGCGCGAGATCGCGACAACGATCAAAATAGATCGATCCCGCCTCCGTCAGACGTATGTTGCGGGTGGTTCTGTGAAGGAGCTTCACCCCCAGCCTCTGCTCCAGGTCCTGCACCTTCTTGCTGATCCGCGCCTTGGATGTTCTGAAGCTCTCCGCTGCAGCGGTGAAGCTTCCCCGCTCGACGACTTCAACGAAGGCTAGCGTGTCGCTCATGTCTCGAAGCATCTATGTCGTTCCTCAGGCGGCCGGATTGTCGCACACACCTCACCGGATGCCATAGCGAGGTAGGCGAGACACATGCGCTTCAACTCATCGCGTATGGAAGTCTGCTCCGAAGGTGGCAGGTTGCGCTCGAAAACATTCCTGACCGTTCCGAAGATGACGGAGAGAAGCGTGAGGTTGACGAGATCGATGTTTTCGTAGCGAGCATCAGGAGCGCTCAGCAGCATCGCCCTCGTCGCTGCATCCATGCGCTTGGCGAAAGCATCAATCAGCGCCTCATTATCCAGTTCTACCGCAGAGCTGTAGAGTGCGCGCGTGACATCGCTACGCTCCGTCTTTGCTTCCCAGTAAGTGGTAATAAGCGCCTCGACCATCTCGTCGGTCGACCGAGCATGGTGTGTACGGCAGGTCATCTCCACGCGCTCCGCCAATTTGTCGAGATAGCGTTCGTTGAGCGCGTAGAGCAAGGACTTCTTGTGGGGAAAGTACTGGTACATCGTACCGACCGAGACGCCGGCGCGCTCTGCCACACGCGTGGTGGTCAGCCGGTGCGTTCCCTCCGTAATCAAAACCTGAATAGTCGCCTCGAAAATAGCGTCGATCGTAGTGGCGGAGCGGGCCTGACGCGGCTGTTTCCGGGCCTTCAGGTGGCGAGGGGGAGGCACATCCATATGCGAATCCAAAATCTGAACTATCCTTCATATATTTACCGTCGCATCCTTCCCAAATGCAAAGGTGAATGAATGACAGATACAAAGAAAATCGCGCTCGTCACAGGCGCTAACAAGGGCATCGGCTTGGAGATCGCAAAGCAACTGACGGACGCCGGCGTCACTGTAATCATGGGCGCCCGCAGCTATGCCCGCGGCCAGACGGCTGCGAAGGAACTGACCCAGGCCGGACTGGCTGTGGAAGCCATCGAGGTGGATCTCAATAGGGAGGAGACCATTCTGGCTGCGGCCGCAGCGATCTCGGCCCGCCACGGCAGGCTCGATATCCTCGTCAACAATGCCGGTATTGTCGACGCCGAGGACGGACCGCCCTCGGTTGCAACAGTTAGTGCGGCCAGACGGCTGATGGAGACAAACTTTCTCGGGACGCTGGCCGTGACACAGGCCATGTTACCGCTCTTGCACAAGTCGAGCGCTGGCCGGATCGTCAACCTGGCGACAACGCTCGGCTCACTTACCGTGAATGGTGATCCCACGTCTCCTTACTACGAAGCACGCCTCATCGGCTACAACGCGTCAAAGGCTGCATTAAACATGCTGACGGTGCAACTGGCCGCCGAACTCAAGGGCACCTCCATCATCGTGAACTCGGTCGCGCCAGGCTATGTTAGGACGGACCTGACGGGAGGCAATGGCTACATGACGCCCGCAGAGGGGGCTCGTCTTCCGGTCGAATATGCGTTGCTCGACGACAATGCGGTCTCTGGCCGATTTGTCGCCCCCGAGGGCACTGTCGCTTGGTAGCGTCACGTCATTCGGGCCGGCCTATGCCGGCCCTCTCCGACATCTCTGTCGCGCGACCGCGAACCAAGCCTTTCCCCGGGTATCGATAGCGGGCGTCAGTGAAACGGATAACCGGCACGAAGGCACTTAGTCCCAAGGGAACACATGGTAGAGACAGTCGCAACCTCCGAGTATCCTGAGCCCGGTCCTCTATCGCCAGAGGATGATGAGGATTTTCCGCCGGGCGCAGATGCACCTATGCTGGACCGAACTGTCCCAGATCGCACGTCGCCCCGTGGCCTGGAGCAGTTCATAGCGGGCCGAACCTTGTTGAGCGGGGACGGTCTGGCCTGGAGTGACCTTTTCGTTCAAGTCTACTCACGCCATCAGAACCAAGAGCCGTTTCTGGTCCCGGCAGTGGCCGAACCGTTGGTGGTCTGGGTTATGTCGGGTGAGGCCATCGTCGAAGAGCGAGATCTCGATGGAGAGTGGCAGACTGCTCATGTGACCGTTGGCGATTTTTTTCTGACCCGCACGGACCGGCCTTATGAAATGCGGTGGCGCGCTCTCGGATCCGATCCGTTTCAGGTGATGCACCTATACATGTCTGTCCCTCTGTTCGAGCGGGTCGCAGGCGATGTTCTTGGCTGCGACACTCTTCCACGGATGCGCGATGTGTCGGGAGGCCAGGATCCACGGCTCGCACATTTCCTGGCTCTCATTCACCACGAGCTCACGGCGCAAGGTAGGGGGAGCCAGTTGTATGTCGAAGGGCTAGCCCAAAGTCTTGCTGTTCATCTAATACGAAACTACGCCTCGAACGGCGGCGATGATGATCGGCAAGCCGCATTGCCCGGCTACAAGCTGAGAAGGGCGATCGCTCATCTGGAAGAACACTTGGCTGAACCGTTCAATCTGGCGGAGCTTGCTGAAAAGGCTGGGATGAGCCCTTTCCACTTCAGCCGCTTGTTCAAGAAAGCGACAGGGCTGTCACCTTCTCGCCACTTCATCCGTCAGCGGATGGCGCGCGCCCAGCAACTTCTACAAGAGACAGATCTCAGCATCATCCGAGTAGGCATTGCTGTCGGATACACCAGCCCGAGCCATTTCTCGCAAGTCTTCAGACGGGAGACGGGACTGTCACCCAGCCACTATCGCAAGACGTGAAAACTGAACGCCGCATATCCGGGGTCGTCTTCCGGTGTACTCACACATCAAGGTTCTGGCGGTATCAGGACACGCGTTTGTTTCTCCCACCGCCAGGATGTGTGCCCCAGCAATCGGGTGCCGCCCCACCAGCGATTAACGCCATGCGTCTCGACGAAATCAATTTCGCCCGCGATGATCTTGTGCCCGTCAGCCGTCAATCGAAGGTGGCTTTCGACATACGTGTCCCAGGCGTCGACATCATCAAAAAAGTCTGTCGCCCTCAAGCGTCCAGACAGCCCGGCAATGAGTGGCGAAACGCCTGACGCGAGCGTTGTAATGAGGTCAACGACCAAAGGCAAATCAAGCAGATGCAATGGGTCGCTGGCGAAGGCCCTGGCAACCTCGCCGACGGTACATCCTTCATCGGCGACAGTCTTCAGTACCAGGCGCTCGGACGAGCCAAGGCCCGTTTCGGCGCTCGGCAGATCATCAAGAAGCGCTTCTCTTGTCTGGGTCATAAAGGGAAAATGGGACAGCTCGTCTAAACTTAGGCCAAGCCATGCATGGGGCGTGGAAGCTGAGTAGGCCGACCATATTGCGGCGGCTGCGGTCAGATGCTGATTTTCAACCGACATCGGCGTCACCACCGAACTGGTCTGCGTCTGAGGGGGCTGTTGTCCCCACGGCGTTATGCCCTGGAAGATCAACAATTTTGTGTGGCCGACGTCCGCCGCAAGGGCACGGCTCAATAGATAGACCATCAGCAGTTGGCTGTTGGGGTCGGGATCTATGTACAGCTCCACCTGATCGGCGTCACGCCAGTGCTGCAAGATCTGTTCCACCGCCGGATGGACGGAGGGAAAGGCTTGTTGTTTGTCGCTGTCGCCGAGATCCAATTCACTGACAGGAGGCCTGATGAAGCTGCTGCGCACGGGTATGATTTGTGACCTCGTTGCAATAGATACCTGGCTCGCCTTCAAATAGCCGGCGGCTGCCTCGTCGCAGGTCACGCACAATCGATTTCGCATTCAAGAACCTCAATATTTGTCATGAGCACCGGAGCAAGTGCCGCTGTAGTCTTACTGCCTCAGGTGCAATCTTGACGCCATTTGACGCGAGAGCGCATTGGCGTCCTCGGGCCCAAAGGTGTCGCGGTGGCATCGTTGTTGCCGGCCTGGAGAAGAGTGGAGATACGAATGCAGAATGATCTGATCAACCAGCAGGTTCTCGTCAGGAACTATCGCATTGCCGCGGGGACTCATGGCAACGGTGAACCCATGGTTCTGCTCCATGGAACCCCATCCTCATCGCTTATCTGGCGGAACGTCACGCCACTCCTCATTGAGGCCGGGTTCAAGATCCACGTTTTCGATCTCCTTGGCTTCGGTCTTTCTGAACGCCCGCAAGCAGGAAATGTGGACACGTCCATGTCCGGGCAGGTGCCAATTCTCGAAGAGATGCTGGAGTACTGGGGCCTTGAAAGTTTTCACTTGGTGGCGCACGACATTGGCGGGGGAATAGCGCAAAGATTTGGCATTTCTAGTCCGGATCGATTGAAGACGCTAACGATGATCGACGTCGTCAGCTTCGACAGCTACCCCTCACGGAGGACCAAGCAGCAAATGCAAAATGGTCTTGAGGCGCTGATGAAAGCGCCCGAGGCCACCCATCGGGCGCATTTCCGGGACTGGCTGCTTAGCGCTGTATACGAAAAACACAGGTTCGAAGAAGGCCCGCTTGAGACGTATCTGGATTATATTTCGGGCCCGATAGGGCAGCCGAGCCTGTTTGAGCACCAGGTCAAGCACTACGACCCGGTCCATACGTTGGAGGTTGCTGATAGGCTTGGTGAGCTGGAAAACCTCCCTGTGCAACTGATCTGGGGCGCCAATGACGAGTGGCAGGTCCCAGAGTGGGGGCAAAAGCTTCATGATGCAATCCCTGGGTCAATCCTGACCATCTTGGAAAATTGTGGTCATTTCTCGCCGGAGGATCAGCCGGAGAAAATTGCGGAGCTGGTTTCGCAATTCGTCCAGTCTACTTCGGGCAGGTGATGTGAGGCCATATCGCACGACATGTCGCGGCCTCTTCTTTAGGCCTTAGGCCGATAACCTGCTGTCCCGGCTGCTGCTCTGTCAATTTCAGCAAAAGCCCAACACACGAAGCAAGATCGCGCGAGACGAGCCGCTATCGGCTCCTAGCTTCTTCCCTTTCGACGACGGCGGTTTACGGACCGCCGAGTTAAAGGAGAGAGAAAATGCATTCACGTACCGCCATCTTCCCGCGCGATCGCCACGCCCTCTATCAAGCGCACGGCTACTCGGCAGCCATCGCCTCCGGTGACCTTCTATTCGTTTCTGGCCAGGTTGGAAGCCGGTCCGACGGATCACCAGAGCCCGACTTCGCGGCGCAGGTCCGACTGGCCTTTGCAAACCTCGAAGCCACCCTCTCGGCTGGAGGTTGTAGCTTCGATGATGTTGTCGACGTGACGACCTTTCACACGGACCCCGAAAACCAGTTCAACGTAATCATGGCCGTAAAAAACGAGATATTCCCGGACCCTCCATATCCGAGCTGGACCGCCATCGGCGTCAACTGGCTGGCCGGGTTTGATTTCGAGATCAAGGTCATCGCACGGCTGCCCGGCCAAGGCTGAAGCTCGCCTGGCCTCGCCAAGATGTGGGCTGAGGATCGTGAGCATCGCGCCACCATGTGCGCGCAGATCGCGACTTTTGAGCAAGAGCCCGACAGGCCAAGCAAGACTCCGAAAGAAGCCCACCCAGCGTAGCCTACATCCCAGATTGTCAACACGACAAACCGCTTCTACGCGGCTTCCCAAGAAAAGGAGTGAAGACAATGAGTAAGTTGAATGGAAAAATCGCACTCGTGACCGGCGCCTCCAGTGGTATTGGCGCCGCAACGGCTGTCAAGCTTGCTGAAGCCGGTGCTAAAGTCGGCATTGCCGCGCGCCGCACCGATAAGCTGGAGGACCTGAAGGCAAAGATCGAGGCCGCGGGCGGTGAAGCCCTGGTCCTCGAAATGGACGTCGTCGATCAGGCGTCGATCGATGCTGCAGTGAAGAAGCTGATCGATGCACATGGCGCAATTGACATTCTCGTTAATAACGCCGGACTGATGCCGCTTTCGGATATCGACCAGTTCAAGGTCGATGAATGGCACCGGATGGTAGACGTTAATGTGAAGGGTCTCTTCAACACCACCGCAGCCGTCCTGCCTCAGATGATCAAGCAGCGGTCCGGGCACGTCTTCAACATGTCCTCGATTGCGGGTCGCAAGGTCTTCAAGGGATTGTCTGTCTACTGCGCCACCAAGCATGCAGTAGCCGCCTTTTCGGATGGTCTGCGCATGGAGGTGGGTCCGAAGCACAACATCCGCGTCACCTGTATCCAGCCGGGGGCCGTCGCCACGGAACTGTATGATCACATTACCGATCCTGGCTACCGCCAGCAGATGGACGAGTTGTCCAACCAGATGACCTTCCTCCAGGGTGAAGATATCGGCGATACGATCGTCTTTGCTGCGCAGGCTCCAGCCCATGTGGACTTGGCGGAACTCTTCGTCCTGCCCGTCGAACAGGGATGGTAACGAACGACCCTCCGGCCCCTGTCTGTGCACAGGGGCCCTAAAAGGGAGATACAGAATGAAAGAATTACCCGCATCGCAGGCTTATCGCCTGCTTGAACCCGGTCCAATCGTGATGGTGTCCACGCATGATGATGGCAAATCCAATGTCATGACGATGGGTTTCCACATGATGATCCAGCATGATCCAGCATTGATCGGCTGTGTGATTGGTCCCTGGGACTACAGCTATCGTGCGCTCCGCAAGACAGGTGAATGTGTGATCGCTATCCCCGGCTTAGATCTGGCAGAGACGGTCGTCGACGTCGGAAACTGTTCGGGCGACCAGGTCGACAAATTCGAACGATTTGGCCTTGAGATGAGACCCGCAACAGATGTCGCCGCGCCATTGTTGAGCGATTGCCTCGCCAATATTGAGTGCCGCGTCTTCGACGAGCGGCTGTCTGAGCCATACAATCTCTTTATCCTCGAGGCGAAGCGGATCTGGCTCGATGAGAGCCGGAAAGAGCGTCGAACCCTGCATCATAGGGGGGATGGGACCTTCGTCGTCGACAATGGCACCCTCGACCTCAAGGCGCGGATGGTGAAGTGGCGCCACCTTCCTTGAAGTAGGAGGGAATGACATCCCCACACGCCCTCGGGAGTTTACCGTGAGAGCCAACAGTAAGAAAGGGGCACGTCATGACGAATGTGCAGGATAAGATCGTCCTTATTACCGGTGCCAGCAGCGGTATCGGCCAGGAGACGGCTCGGGTGCTAGCCAGCGCTGGTGCCACAGTCGTTCTTGGTGCGCGGCGCACTGATCGTCTCGAAGAGCTTTCTAATGATATCATCGCAGCCGGCGGCAAGGCCATTTACAAAGACCTTGACGTCACCTCCCGCGACAGCTTTGAGAGTTTCGCCGCCTCGGCCCTAAAGGCTTTTGGACGGATCGATGTCATCATCAACAATGCGGGGATCATGCCGCTTTCGCCCATGGCGTCGTTGAAGGTCGCAGAATGGGATCGGATGATCGACGTCAATATCAAAGGCGTGCTGTATGGCATCGCGGCCGTGCTGCCGGTGATGAATGAGCAGGGATCGGGCCAGATCATCAATGTCTCCTCGATTGGCGGACTTGCCGTGTCCCCGACCGCCGCCGTTTACTGCGCCACCAAATACGCGGTTCGGGCAATCTCAGATGGATTGCGCCAGGAGAACGAAAAGCTCCGTGTCACCTGCGTCTATCCCGGTGTTGTGGAGTCCGAGCTGGCTGACAGCATTACAGATCCGGTGGCAGCCGAAGCCATGAATAGCTATCGCCAAATAGCATTGAAGCCCGCCGCAATCGCCAAGGCAATCCTTCATGTCATCAGCCAACCTGACGATGTCGACACCAGCGAAATCGTTGTTCGTCCCACGGCAAGTGTATGACATCACCCACCGATTGATTGGGTCCGCTTCGACAATCCACTGCGGACCCAGTCTGATGAGCAAAAGAAGATGAGCGCCGTGACTTGTTTATGGGGATGGACGCGGTTTATCTGTGTTGCCCATTGGTTTTGGCTCTGCCTGTGAGGGCATGAGTTGATCCAAGGTTACTTGGCCAAACCTGTCGAGGAGCAGCTTTTCGGCTCGAAGCATCGTTTCTGCGAGTGCGAGGTTGACATTCTGCTCAATCAGACAGGAGGGGTGGCGGTTGCGAGAACCGATGGCAAAGAGGTTCGGCTGTTTAAGTGCGTCGTAGACGGAGAGCAGAGTAATCTGTTCAATGGGTCGCGCTAACTGCCAGCCGCCGCCATGCCCTTTGCCGGATTTGACGTGACCTGCCCGCCGCAGGCCTGCCATGGTTCTGCGAAACACGGCCGGATTTGTGCCCATGCTCCGAGCCAGCACCTCCGAGGTGACCGGCTCATTCACCTTTGCCATATGCAACAGCACATGTAGCACATCAGACAGCCTCGTGTCCTTGTTCACTAGTCCCTCCGGTTGATGAGGTGCTTAATCCGCTGCAAGTCATGTAGCATCGCTTGATACAAGAAGCCAAATCGTGTTACGTAGCTCCAACTGATACATGAAGAGGTTGTCATGAGTGGTGACGCCAACCCATTTCTCAATCCCGCGGCAGTGGCCGACTATGCCGCAGAGACGCCGCGTAAGGTGCCCGGGCTTGCAGACCTTCACAAAATGGCAGCGCTGCTAATTGCCGAACAGGCACTTGGGGCGGCGAATGTTCTCGTTGTGGGCGCTGGCGGCGGTTTGGAAATCAGAGGCATGGCTGAGATCCGGCCGCACTGGCGGTTTACCGGTGTTGATCCGTCTCCCGCTATGCTGGACATCGCCCGCCAAACCACATCGCGTTTCGCGAAGCGGACGCACCTAGTTTGCGGAACGGCGGTGGATGCACCCGCCGGTCCTTTCGATGGGGCAGTGTGCCTCCTGACACTGCATTTCTTAGCTTTGCGGGAGCGGCTGGAGACGCTCCAGGAGATCCGCAGGCGAATTAAACCGGGCGGTGTTTTCGTTGCCGCACATCACACAGAAATCGATGGTCAAGCGCAAATTTGGTTGGCGCGGTCTGCGACATTTGCCGCAGGCCCGGGTTCACTGCCTGCCCAAGCCGCCGCCTCCGCCAGAGCGATGGCCGAGAGGCTGCCGCTGCTTACGCCCCATCAGGAAGAAGCTTGCTTTCGCGATGCGGGCTTCCGGAAACCTAGTTTGTTCTACGCTGCTCTTTCGTTTCGTGGCTGGGTCATGGTCGCCTGATGTTCCACGTAGCGCCCTTAGAGCAAGGAACAGTAAGCCGTGATCGAAATCTTCAATTTCTCCTTTGGGCCTTATCCCCAACGGGTCAACATTTACTTGGCAGAGAAGCAGCCTCGGGGTGTGGCCGTAAAGCTCTATGCGGAGCCGGATAGGCTCACTAACTCACCCCCGCCCGAGATCAGGTCCCTCACTCCCATGGGATCGTTCCCAATGTTGAGGGATGCCGATGGCACCGTGATTGGGCAATCACTGGCGATCCTCGACTACATTGAAGACAAGATACCCCGTCCGAATTTGCGCGGGAACACACCAGCTGCACGGGCAAAGGTCAACCAACTCGTTCAGATGTTCGATGAGGCCCTGACTTTCTTCGGCCTTTGGGCTCGCCACGGAAGTGCACTCGGGGAAGGCGCGGCACGCTCCAGCCACGAAGTTGCGGAAATCTGCGCTGAGCGGTATTTTGAGCAGCTGCGGCTCATCGAAACGTTGATTGGTGATGAACCGTTTATCGCCGGTCAGCACGTTACGCTGGCGGACTGCGTCGCGATGGCTACGCTGCAATACGCGAGAGATTTCTACGATGTGCCGATCCCTCTGGAGTGCGCTAAGCTACAGATGTGGTTCGATAGCTTCATCCAGCGCCCCAGCGCCAAGCGGCCAACCTATCCTGAGCAGCAGCGAAGCAAAGCATTTGGCTTGATGAAGCAGACAGGATTTTGCCTATGACGTTAAATTCAATTCTGACGCTTGGCGAGATGGTCTGAACGATCGGGCGCTAGTTCGATCCCTTTCAAGGCGAAGACGCCGGCCAGACAATTCTCTTGATGCGACCTGCAAAGGACAATGACCGCTTTGCGCCAAAAGCGGACATTGCAGGTTAAACTCCAAGACCATAATTATCATCGCCAAGCCCTGTGGACATGGGCAGTGGAGGTTGGGGAATGGACAACGAACAGAGCTTCTGGATGCAAGTCGGAGATGAGGCAGAGGGGTATTCCGTTGTTGTCGAGGACGACGGCAAGGTAGCCTACGCCTATCTGCTCGATCCGTCTCACGCCATTATCGGCGATGTTTGGCTGTACAACCGAGGGCCAACACCGAAGGCAGTCGACTGGGCTAATCGAGACTTGCTTCCGTTCGCAAACCCACAGGACTTCGCAAGCGCTATAACGATTGAGCCGTTGCAACGCGAGGCCGATGTCCTGGTGCAATGGAAACGGGCTTCAGGACAACCACTTCAGGCTCACCTATACATCCGGGGAGAGCTTTTCGCTATTCTCAAGGATGGCTTCGCTCCGGGGTGGTCGCGCCTTGCCGCAAGAAGCGGCCCTCTGGCGCTAGTGCTGGAAGGCTGACTGAGTCCGCTTCGGGCCGAATCCGGACTACGGAGTCCACGTGCCCGTCTTCGCAGATGGGACAGAGGGAGAGCAGCCACCAGCCCCAGTTCGTCCAGCCCCGGCAGCCTAAGCTCCTTGCTCACCAGCGGAATCTGTGACGCGGAGCTATACAAGGGCAGGGGTCGTAGGTCCGACTCCTTTCAAGAGCGAATACTTTGGTTAGCGCTTGGTCCGGGGTGGTCATGTTTCTGATACAGGCAGTGCCACTATTACATATCGGGCTGGCGAGCCCGGCTCGCAGAAGGTGAGAAGCATCAGAATCGTTCCGCTGGAAGGGAGGATGCCTGCGTCATGCAACCCTTCGTGTGGGAGCCATCACCATGTCGACATGAATATTCGAAAACGGGCAGTTCAGCGCACCGCGCTCATCCTTTTCGATCAGTCCCAATTCGACCAATGCCGCAGCGTCTTCATGAACGCGCTCGACGTCCCGCCCCAGCCTCCATGCGAGTTCCCGCACACCTACGGTTCCGCTTCCCAAGAGCGCGTCCAACAGCTGCCAGCGGCGCTCCGTCAATCGGGAGAAGAAAGCGCCGGGGGTCTCGAAATCAAGCGTCTCACCCTGATACTCCCCACTCTGAATCCCATTCACAGCCCGCTTTCCGGCTGCACGCAATGCTGATTTCCAGTCTGGATTTGTCGTGATGGTCAATGTTCTCATGACTGCCTCCTCTTTTCGACTTCGGACACGAAGTCTTCGATAAGCTGGTCGATTGTGGTAAACCGGTACGGGAATTCCTTCCCGTCCAGATGCATGTGATCACCTTTTCCCCGCTCATTGTCGAAGCCGACCACGCGCACATCGTCCTGGATATAGACCATGCTGTATTTAAACTCGTGGTCGGTTGGGGGAACGGGCGTCGGCACTTTCCAGACGACAGATTGGATAATGCTTCCGTCTGCCTCGACACTCTTATCTCGGTGATTTTCTGCGCCTTCATGTTGTCCATAATGCCAACGTTCTGAAGCGTGGTCGAGTTCGCCGACACTTGATCCCGTGGTAAAGCCGGTAGCAGCGGAGAGACGCTGCGACCTGCGACGGCAGATGTCATTCAGCCGCCTCGGCATCATCGTTGCAACCGTCATTCTAATGCCGAAACACATTTATGGAAAAAAGCGGTTAGCCATT